>NZ_CBAYMC010000016.1:0-28838 GCF_964826245.1 Armatimonas sp.
TCACTTTCACATCCAGCGGCTTCTTCTCGCCAAGGCGGCGCAGTCGAACACTTAGCCCCGTTTTCTCGGCATCCTCTAGCGCCTTAAACCAGTCCTCATTGCGTATCAGAGTGGCTGTCTTGACCCCATTGATGCTCTCAATCACATCACCCGGCTTGATGCCCGCTTTTTCGATGGGCATATTTGCCATCACGCCCACGACCAAGCGCTCGCTTGTCTCGCGAACGACTCCCACCTGCCAGCCCCACTTGGGGACGCGCTGGTTGCTGGCGGGCTCTTTGGGCTGACTGGCGAAGAAGCGCTTGGCTCCAGCGATAATAAGCGCGGCGCAGAAAATCGCAAAGACGGCCCCGATCCACAGATCCCGCCTCTCTTGCTTGGAAAAAGCGGCGTAGCGAGCGTTGGCGATCAGCAGGCCAATCCCCATCGGCACCCACGCGGGAATCGGGAGGCCCGTGGTCTCGACAAGCACCAGCGCCAGCGCAAGAAGCCCAAAGACCCACCAGAAGGTTCGCTTGAGTGGGATCTGCCACTCGGGCTTTAGCCTTGGGAACTGGACAATGGCCGCAAAGAAGAGCGCGGGCAGCAGCACATCGGCGGGGCCAATCGTCACCCCAGAGAGAAGCGGGATGGCTTTCGTGAGCTGCATCGGTAGCTGCGGCTGGGGCGAGCCGCCCCCCACAGAGACCAAGGAGATCAGCTTAGAATTAGCCTGCATCGCCTGCGCCACCGTGCCCATGGTCACCATCACGATATCAAAGAAGATCACAATCCCCGCCAGCGCCAAGAGTGTGTTGGGATGCTTGATAATCTTGCGCCCCAGGGCTGCCCCCATCAAAATCACGCCCACCGGCAAAAAGAGATTGTTGGCGGTCAGAAAGAGCGGCAGAGGCACCGGCACACGGAATGTCTCCGTGAGAAGATAGACCACGCCCATAGGGACGGCAAGTAAAAGCCCCACGAGTCCTAAAAATCCTGGGCTCTGGGGAAGACGTGCCGCTCCTGCGGCGGCAGTCATCAGGGCGAGCAAGAGAGGGAACAGATAGACTAGCGATCCGAGATGCCCCGCCACACTCTGCGCAGCAGGAATGGGCACCCAAACGCCTAGATAACGGTTGAGGAGCGTGAGCAGAAACGCCCCGAAAGCACCACCGACCAGTGCCCAAAAGGCACCCGAAACTTGCTGAGGCGATTCATGAGGTGAGGTGGAGACTGTCATTGGTACCTGTTCATTAGCCTTGCAGGTGGCAAGGATGCTAAAATCAGTATACAATCGAAAGCTGTCGCGTGTCTATGGCGGAGGTTTTGATCTTACTGCTGAGACACAAGTAAGGAGTTTTGAATAAGTGGAACCACTGCGAATTGTGATCGCAGACGATGAGCCCATCATCCGAATGGACCTCCGGCGTACGCTGGAGAATATGGGACACATCGTAGCGGGGGAGGCTGGGGACGGTCGCCAAGCGATCGAAGTCACCCGCGAACTCAAGCCAAATGTCGTGATCCTCGACGTGAAGATGCCCCAAATGGACGGAATTGACGCCGCCAAGGTTATCTCCACGGAGGGTGTCGCACCTGTCCTGCTCCTGACCGCCTACTCCGACCGGGAGCTTGTGGAGCGGGCTAAGGATGCAGGCGTCTTCGCCTACCTGATCAAGCCTTTCAAAGAGGCAGATCTAATGCCCGCCATCGAGATCGCCATCGCTCGTTTCGAGGAGATGCTGGAGATCGAGAAAGAAGTGGCAGACCTGGAGAACAAGCTAGAGACCCGAAAAGCGGTAGACCGCGCCAAGGGGATCTTAATGGATCTCTACGGACTCAAGGAGCAAGACGCGTTCCGTCGTATCCAAGTCCAGAGCATGAATACCCGTAAGTCCATGCGTGAGATCGCTGAGGCGATCATTATCGCAAACTCGGTCTGACGTGCAAAAACAAACCGCAGAGGAGCTTCAGCGACTTCTGGAGCGACGCGAGCACGAGCTAGCGGATGCCCGTCAGCGCATCCGCCAGCTTGAAGAAGCACTCGATGCACGCGCCTCTGAGGCAGCTGCCCTCCGCCGTATCTCTGAAGCCACCGGTCAGGTGGTCACGACCGACGACATCCTTCCCTTAATCGCCGAGATCGCTCTGGAGGTGACCGACACAGAGTCCGCTCTGGTCTATCTCTTCAACGAGTCGGGCGACACTCTGGTACTACGCGCCGCCACTGACGAGCCGATCAAGCCCCTTATTGGCAAGCTACGGCTGAAGATCGGCGAGGGGATCACGGGGTGGGTTGCAAAGGAGAAAAAACACGTCGCGCTGGCTTCCGAAGCCTGGAGCGACGAGCGCTTTAAGTTCCTCCCCGAGCTCAACGAGGACCGCTACCAGAGCATTCTCTCGGTGCCGCTTATCTGGCGCGATGAGTGCATTGGCGTGGTCAACGTTCGCACGCAGGCCCCCCACACCTACACCAAAACCCAAGTCCAGCTCCTCTCGGCCATTGCCTCCCAAGTCGCGGGGGCCATCCAGACCAGCCGCAAAGTGCGCAACGCCGAGAAAAGCGCCACACATCTCTCGACCGTGGCCGAGGTCTCACGAACCATTACCTCCAATCTCTATCTGGAAGAGATCTTGCAGCTCGCGGTTGCGGCCATGGCCCAGACCCTGAACTTTAAGATTGTCGCTCTGCGCCTGGTGGATGAAGAGAAACAGCAGCTCGTCGTCAAGGCCGTGCACGCCGCCTCAAAAGACTACGCCCGTCGCCCACCGCTTCATATTGGCGAAGGTCTAGCTGGGCGCGCTGCCGAGACGGGAAAAGTGGTCACGGTGCTTGATGTCAAAAAATCCCCCGACTACAAGTTTGGCGATATCGCCCGTGAGCAGAATCTTACGAGCTTAGCGTGTGTGCCGCTCAAAGTGCGCGACCGGGTGATTGGCGTGCTCAACTGCTACACCGACCAGCCCCATGACTTCACTGAGGGTGAGCTCAACGTGCTCTCGACACTAGGTAACCAAGTTGCCGTAGCGATTGAGAACGCCAAGCTGATGGTCAAAGGTGCCCTGCTTCAGGAGATGCATCACCGCGTTAAGAATAACCTCCAGCAGATTGCCAGCCTCTTGCGCCTCCAGAAACACTACGCCGGCGATCGGCCTGCCACCGAAGTGCTGGAAGAGTCCATAGGCCGCGTGATGGCCGTCTCTGCGGTCCACGAGCTACTCTCTCGCGAGGATCTGGACACGATCTCCATCCGCAAGATCGCTGAGCATATCGTTCTGGCGACCAAGCAGAGCCTGACGCTCCCTAACAAGCGCATTGAGTTCCGGGTAGAGGGGCCCGAGCTGCGCCTCTCCAGCCACCAGGCAAACTCCGTCGCGCTGGTGCTCAACGAGATGGTGCAAAACGCCGTCGAGCATGGCTTCAAGCTCGCCGATGAGGGAACGATTCTGGTGCGCCTCATGGAAAAACCCAATGACTGGCTCTTAGAGGTGCGTAATACGGGCGATACCCCCCGCCCCGACTTTAACCCGGACAAGCACCACGACCTAGGGCTACAGATCGTCCAGGGTCTCGTGCGCGGCGACCTTCAAGGCGAGTTCAAGCTCCTCCGTGATGGCGAAGAGACCGTCGCCTCCATCCGCTGGCCCAAGACGTAACCGCGCCTAGAGTACGTAGAGTGCTCCGGCGATTTCCGCAAGGCCTGGGAAGTGAGTGGCTCCTGGGCAAGCACGGGGACAGCAATCAGCAAACTGGCAGTAGTAACAATAGATCTAAGGTTGCGGGTCACGAGAGGGTTTCGCGTTTTTTCGAGGCACTTTTGAGCCACGATATAATGTGTTTCGTAGAGGCGGATCATGTATACGTTTGCTTATCTTGGAATGCAGAATATTGTCATCATCTTGGTGATTGCCCTGCTTATATTTGGACCTCAAAAAGTGCCCGAACTGGCTCGTCAGATCGGGGGGGCACTGCGTGACCTGAAAAAGATGTCCAATGACGTTCAGTCGGCGTTCGATTTGGACGATCACTCGTCGTACGATCGCTACGAGCCGCCCACGTACGAGTACACCCCTCCGGTCAGTACGACCTATGACCACGAGCCGCTGGATCAGTATGGCTTGCCTGCTGTCGCAGAGCACCCAGCTATCGAAGCGGCGGACACGGAGCACTCTGTTGATGTTGATATTGATATTGATACAGAGCACTCCACGGAGACGCTGGTGGATGCGGTCGCCACGGAGCAGCTCGCAGAGGCTATCGCTGTAGTACCGCCACTTGAGCTGGAGGCGGGAACCACCGTATTAGAGGCGGAGACCACAAAAGAAGCGCTAGGGGTCGCTGCGGCGGCAGAGAGCGCTTAAGGAGAAGAGTTAGACTGCTATGTTGAACATAACATTTGCCTATTTTACAAGCTACACCGACTGGCTTATTGTCGGCGCGATCGTTCTGGTTCTGTTTGGGGGAAGCAAGATTCCTCAGCTCGCCCGTGGGCTGGGTGAGGGAATCCGTGAGTTCAAGAACTCCATCAATGGCGAACCCGCTAAAGAGGAAGAAGACGAAAAGAAGCCTGAAGGCGATAAAGAAAATAAAGAGAAGACAGGCAACGAGTCATGAGTATCGTCATCGGTATCCTCACGGGAGTGATGCTTATTCTCTCGGGAGGGCTCATCTGGATTGTCACGATGCAGACCCCTAAAAACGAGGGGTTCGGCGGTGGCGTCGCCAACACTCCTAGTAGCAACTTCCGCGGCAAAGCAGGCTACGATGAGATGCTCTCTCTCTACACCCGCAACCTCGTGATCGGCTGGATGAGTACAGCGCTCCTGCTCTACATTCTCCACGAAGTGAGTGGAACCTAAAAAAACTTTCCCGGCTACCTGTAAGCACAGGTAGCCGGGAGTAACTAGTTTTTTACTTCAGAGCACGCGGTGCCAAGCAGATAAGCATAGAAAGCTACCGCGGCAACGCAGTAAACCAGGATTCCGATCCACATCGTCGTATATACCCTCTGTTCTATTCTAACAAGGGTTCTCCTTTCTGTCAAGGCGGTTGGCATGCGCCGTTTTTGCCTCGTAGGTTCTGGTTTGGTTCTCGTGGGAGCCCCGACACAAGCACAAGACATTACGCGGATCCAGAGTATTGAGGTAAGCGGAACCTCTGTCCTACCCTCTGCCTCCGTACTGGAAGTTGCAAGAACCATGCTAGAGGGCAAAGAAGCCCAACCCGAAGCTCTCCGCGGCGCTTTTGAGGCAATCAAGGCGCTCTATCAGGCCAAGGGCTACACGCTTGCACAAGTCGTCGGCTACCAGCTCTCACCAAGTGGCACGCTCTCTCTCACGATTGCCGAGGGACGTATCCGAAAGATCACGATTCAAGGAGCCAAACGCACCCGCCTTTCTGTTATCCACGAGGCTCTCTCGCAGCATGAAGGGACGGTCTACCGCGCGGCAACGATTCAGCAAGACCGGGCGCGACTGGGGCGGCTGGGAGTCTTCAGCGAGGTACTTATCAGCGGTGTCCCTCCCGAAGAGAGTGATGCCACCGACACCATTGGCCTTGTGGACTTAGTAGTGAAGGTCAAAGAATCGCAGACCGGCAATGTCGCCGCGACCGTCGGCTATGGCGATGGAACGGGGCTGGTGGGGTTTGTGGACCTCACAGAGAACAACCTGCTTGGAAATGCCCAGCGCGTCTCAGCTCAGTGGCAGCGGTTTGGGCGGGTGCTCCTTGATAACGATGGCTTTCTGGTGCAAGAAGACCCTCGGACGGCGTTTTATGTCACTCTTCAGCGCCCTGCTATCGGCCCGCGAAGCCTCGCCTATGGCGTGAGTGTCTATGACCAGAACACAATTTTCCTGCCCACGTTTGGAACTCCGATAGAAACGTTCCGGAGCTACGAGCGCCGCAAGGGCTTCAATGCACAGCTAGGCAGACCTATTGGAGGAGTCTGGAACCTTGCCCTCACCGCACGGCGTGATGTGGTGGGCTACGATCCCGTCCCGGATCGCCTCAATCCACCAACGGCAGAGCTGAGCCGCGCCGGTGCGACGGTTGGTGCGCTCGGGTTCTCGCTCGCGGCGGACACGCGAGACCGTGCGGACAACCCACGGACAGGACTTCTCCATCGCCTGCGCTACGAAGCAGCAGGCTCTCTGTTGGGAGGCACGCGTAGCTTCACACAGACCAGCCTGGATCTGCGCCGCTACAGCCCGATGAGTCTTCCTAAGAAGCCCAATGCCGTCTTTGCCTCTCGCCTTCTGGCAGGGATCTCCTCAGGCGATGTGCCCCTCTCCGAGCAGTTCTTTCTGGGTGGCTTCGACCTACTACGCGGCTACGAGTTCTTCTCCGTGCGCGGCGATAAGATGGTGCTAGGCTCTGCCGAGGCACGAGTCCCTCTAGGCGCAGACACAACCGGAGTGGTTTTTCTTGATGCAGGCAATGCCTGGCTGCCGGGCCAGAGTGTCTCGGCGAGTGGACTAAAGGTCGGAGGGGGCGTTGGGCTGCGCTTCCAGAGCCCCCTTGGCCCGATTCGCTTTGATCTCGCCTTTGGCAATGCATCGCGCACCTATATCTCCCTGGGACAGTCTTTTTAAGCGATGAGCAGCACTGTCGAGCGCCTCGCGTTGCGCAAGCTGGTCAGCCCTCCCAAGTGGCTCCCCGGCTGCATCGCCTACGAGACCATCATGGGATCCATGGCCTATGGCGTCTCCTCCGACTCATCGGACATGGATGTCTACGGCTTCTGCGTCCCGCCCAAAGACGATGTCTTCCCACACCTGCGCGGCGAGATTCCGGGCTTTGGACGGCAGCTTCAGCGCTTCGAGCAGTTTCAGCAGCATCACGTGGAGGATAAAGACGCTCTGGCGGGCAAGGGCCGCGAGTACGACCTGACGATCTTCTCGCTGGTCAAGTTCTTCCAGCTCGCGATGGAGAACAACCCCAATATCGTAGACTCGCTCTTCACCCCAAGAGAGTGCGTGCTCTACTGCAATCAGATTGGTGAGCGCGTGCGAGAGAGACGCCAGATCTTTCTTCATAAAGGCGCGTGGCATAAGTTCAAGGGCTATGCCTATTCTCAAGTCCATAAGATGGAGATCAAGACCCCACAAGAGGGCAGTAAGCGTGCACAAACTATCGAAGAGTTCGGTTTTGATCTGAAGTTTGGCTATCATGTAGTGCGATTACTTGATGAAATTGAGCAAATACTGACATTAGGCGATCTTGACTTGCAACGTGATCGTGAGCGGCTGAAAGCCATCCGACGCGGTGAGTGGAGCCTAGAGCAAGTCAAGGAGTTTTTTGTCACGAAAGAAAAAGAGCTGGAGAGCGCCTACACCAGTAGCAAGCTCCCACACAGCCCCGACGAGGCGGCGATAAAGACGCTCTTGCTGGAGTGCCTTGAAGTACAGTACGGCTCGCTGGAGAGTGCTATCACCCTGCCTGGCCAAGAGCGGGCGCTTCTGGCGCAGATAAAAGCCCTCTGCGAGAGAGCGGGCGTATGAAATCCCTCTATGCCATTCTTGCCGCCGCGTTTCTGCTCTCGGTGAGCTTTGCGGTCAAAGTCCCGCTTGACCATAATCCCGACGAGTCATCGCACCGTGACTATATTCGGCTCATGGTCGAGCAAAAAGGCTTGGTAATGTTTGTCCCAAGTAAGGGCCGAAAGCCTTTGCCTGCGCCCGTGATCGAGAAGATGCAGGCACGAGAGGGAATGACCGAGCTGCCCGAGGGAGCAATCAGTCGGGATGAGGCGCATCAGCCCCCCCTCTACTACGCTCTCGCGGCGCTGGTCTTTGCGATCACAGGCGGTGGGAGTTTACTGGCGCTACGCTTAGTCGCGCTACCGTTTCAGCTTGCGACCGTCTGGATTGCCTGGAAGGCGGGGCGAGATCTCTTTCCCAAGCGACCCGAGCTGGCTCCCGCGCTGGCGGCGTTTGTGGCTCTCTTGCCCACGCAGGCACAGCTCGGCGGCGCGATCAGCAACGATGCCACCACGCATTTTTTCTGCGCACTGATTGTCTGGCGCATGGCACGCTTCTTCGCCCCACATATCGCCCCGCCCCACCGCGCCCATGCTTGGGGGGAAGGAGCACTCTTAGGGCTCTTTTTCGGGCTGGGCCTGCTCACCAAGCTTACGGTGCTCCAGCTCTATCCCGTGCTCTTTGTGGCCTGTACGCTTGCCATAAAGCAAAAGCGCATCACGTTTGCCGACACTGTGGGAGTCTTTGGGGCTGCCGTGTTAGTTGGGCTTGCCTTGGCTGCTCCCTGGCTGGCGCGAAACCAGATGCTCTACGGCGATTTTCTTGCACAGACAATCTACAAAGCCACCGGGCCGAATTTTTCACCCAGCGCGATTAGCCAGGCGTTTGGCTGGAGTGGCGAGGACTATGCCCGCAATGTAGGGCTCCGCTCGCTGGCAAGCTTCTGGTATTTTCTGGCTCCCGATCTGCCCCCAAAGCAGTTTGTGGGGCCGCCCATTCTGCTCCTACTTGCGCTGGGGCTGAGCTTGTTGCCGCTCTTGGGGCTCTACAAAGCCAGCAAAGAGAAATCCGTCGAGCCTGTCTTTGGATTTACCACGCTGGTGCCACTATGTCTAGTGCCGTTTTTCACGAAGTTCGTCTACGAGGTGTTTCAGGCGCAGGGACGGTACTTTCTACCCTCACTGCTGGCTGTAGCGCTGGTGAGTGTGGGTGGGTTTGCCGCGCTGGGAAAGAGCAAGTGGGCCGCTTTTGTGCCGGCGGCCCTGCTCTTTTTGCTCTCGCTCTGGCAGCTAGTTGGTGGAGGATACGCCGCTAGTCGCTGAGGGACGTGCGGCCTGTGGAGCGGTAAGATAGCCTAGCCCCCAGCCCGCCGCAAAGAACACCAGAGCACAAAGGGCAAGCACTAAAGGGCGTGAGAGCGGGGCCATCGTGGGCGGCTCGTTGTTTTGCGGGTCATCGAGCTCAGGGAGGAGCCTAGGGCGAAACGGAGGAGGCTGCTTCTCCAGGCCCAGCTCAAGGCGTGCGTACTCTCGCCCGATCCGTGCGACCGTTTCCACGGTTTCCTCAGAGAGAGTGCCCCGCAGTGCCAGTGCCTTTAGGTTTCGGGCCATGCGAGCCCCGAGCCCCGCTCCCTCGCTGGTGCGTGCCCGCCAGTCGCCTGGCTCCAGAGTATCCCCGAGGCGCATTGTCTCTCCCACATGATCCGCGAGCAGATTGGCATCTTGCGCTAGGGTCTGGGTTAGCTCGCGGGTCGCCGCATCGTCCACGAGGGTTGGTGGAAGTGCGCCGACGAGCTCCGCGGAGAGGCGATCGGCGAGCTGCTTGATCTCCCCACGCCCTGGCAGCAGGAGCGAGGGCGCACGCAGTACCACCGAAAAGACACCGCGGGGCGTAGGACGCGTCGAAGGCCACCAGGTCGCAAACGTGGCAAACTGGCTGACTGCCATCAAGGAGTGCAGCCAGCGCTGAAGCATCGCCTCACTTGCCGGAGAGAACGGAAGCTCGGGCGCAAGCTGCTCTGGCACCGTGGGCTCTGCTGCCTTGGCCACGGGTGGCGGCGGGGTGAGGAGTAAAAGAGTCGTGTCCTGTCCACGCGACTTCTCCTGAATCGCCTCCCAGACCGCATCGGCTCCCATCAGAGTCAGTGGCCCTCCCATTCGGAGAACCTGCTCGCTGGAAAGAAACAAAAGAAGAAACTCGACCCCGCGCCGCTGCCCGGCAAGCTCTTGGTCATCAGTGATGCGGCTCAGTGCCCAGAGGTCTTTACGGATCTGCCAGAAGAAGAAGACTTTCTGCTCGACGCTAGGCAGCTCGATATCGGAGTAGAAGCCATGGCAGACAAAGCGGATAGACTCCGTCAGGCTCTCTTGAACCCCTGGCCCACCCTCCGCCACCATGGACGTCACTTTATAGTCGTCATAGGGGCCACGCCCGCTTCGGAACACGGCCCACTGCACCCCAATGTGCTCATCACTCATGGCTTACTTCCTTGTGGCACGACGCTCTTCAATGGCGGTCTGCCAGAGCTCGACAACCCTCTCAATATGCCGGATCGCGTCCAGATGCCTCTGTGTGGTAGTGTCCGTGCTTCCCAGCAGCCAGCGCCGTAGCTCGGTAAACGTGGTGACATTCCAGCGGAGTGCCCGTGCCGTCAGCCAAAGCAGGGGCGTGGCGCAGTTGGTGGGCGCGGTATCCTGCGGGGAGATCATCTCAAACTTGCGAGAGAGATCCGGCTGGCCATCGGGGCCATTGGCGGGACGCGAGGCGGTAATCGCTGTGGTCTTGAAGATCTCCGCATCGGCAAAACCAGGACCGGTCGCGCGGCACTTCTCCTCCCACTCCTGGAGAATGCCGAAAGGGCCGCTGTAGCGCAGCAGTGATGAGTTCACATCGTCTTTGCCGCGCACCCGTCGCTCGCCGTAGATAAGCTCATCCATCTTCACATGGTCAGGCAGCCCACTCGTTAGATCCACGCACTCGTCGCACTTGGTCATTACCATCCCGACTGGGATCACGCGGTTCTTTCCATTCCCCTCGATCCGGCCTTCGGTGTTCACCCCCATCTTGCGATCGGTCTTGCCATCAATGAGAATATCCATCACAGCACGGAAGGCATTCTGAACATCACTCAGCCCCTCTTCCTGAACCCCACGTCGTAGGCTTGAGATATCCCCGACAAAGAGAATCCCATCTGAGTCCGCGATCCGGTTCCAGTACTTTTTATGGGCATCGGCAGAGTGATCGCTGGTCACCAGCAAGCTTCCGGGGTAGTCGAGGAGGTTGATGCGCGCCACCTTAACGGGCTTATCGTTCTTACGCAGGCGCACAAAGACATCGAACTTGAACTCGCGCATGCCCTGCGTACTAGGGGGCCACTGGTTATAGGTGTAGATCAAGTCCGAGAGATAGTCTAGGTTGCGGTCTAAATAATAACGCTTCTGCGCCTCGTCAAGCTGCTCGTAGTTGACGGGCGTGATGTCCACAGGCTTGACAATTACCCCATAGCGCTCTGCTGTGTTCTCCATCCACTCTTTGTAGGCTCCGGCCAGCAGCACGGTCTTCCCCGACTCGCGGCCCCCGATCACAGTGAAGTTCATCTCCAGCGCCTCACCGCCCGTGGCGACGTAGCGTGAGTCGCGGCCCTGCTTGCCGCCTTGGAGAAAACGTAGCTTCTTGTCGGCGTCCCATGCCAGCTTTAGAGTCACACCAGCCCATGCAAACCCGATCAGGGTCGGAACTCCTGTTGCCCAGGTCATGAACGGCCAGCTCTGGATAGTGCCCTCTATCAGGCTATTAAACGGAAGCGTGAGAAAGCCCACCAGAGCCGCTTGGGGCAGGAGCTGAATCAGCCCTAAGTTGCCGCCTCCCATCACCGCATCGCCGCGCAGTGCCAGCTTGCGCGCCACCATCAGCCCAACAATCGCGGCGATCGCGTTGGCGATAAACCGAGAGATAAAGAACTCCGGGGAAGGCTTGTCCGTCCCAATTGAGGGGAGCACCGCACGCACGATCAAGATCGCGAGGGCCGCCAAGACCCCCGTGATCACACCCGTAATCGCCCAGTCCCGGATAGCATCCACTGCTTTGTAGCCGCTTCCCTTGGTCTTGGTGGCTTTCTTAGCGGCAAAAGAGCGAAAGAGTGCTGTGGAGACAAACGCCGCAATCGTGGCTCCCACGGGCACGAGGCTATAGGCAACACTGAGCCCCTGCGCCTTGCCCGATGCTATAAACGCCGACCAGAGCACTGCCTTGAGCCAGAGAAAAAAACCACCCAGGCCAATCAGTATCGCCCACTTGGCGAGCTCCGCAACCTTGAGGCGCTCCATCGGATCAAGCCGCTGGATCAGTTTTTTGTTAGCCGTCTTGGCCGTCACCAGAGGCGCGGGAGCCTCTGAGGGACGCTCATAGGCAGACAAATTCGGTTTGGGAAGCTCAGGAGGAGGCGTAGGAGCAGGAGCATCAGGCTCCGCTGAAAAGTCCGACTCGGTGAACATCTCTCGCCGCATAGCTTACTAAACCCCTATACAAACACATTGCCTGTGAGGATACCATAAAACTACCAGGGTAGAGTGTGGAATCCTACACGGTGAAATACTGGATTATAAGTCGGCAGATTTGCTTAAAAACTAGATCATCGCTTTCTCTCTACCGTTTCAGGTACTTGTCAAAGAAGGCGAAGAGAGCGGCATCGGCTTGCTTGGCTTGCTCCCCCCCGAACCCGTGGCCTGCGCCCTGTAGGGTCACCAGCTCCGCGTCTACTCCGGCGGCCAGAAGGCGATCCACCATCCAGATAGACTGCTCGTAGGCAACATAGTTGTCTTTGGTGCCGTGCACGCAGAGGGTCGGTGGCGCTTGCGGAGTTACCCAGTAGAGCGGGCTTGCCGTAATGTGCTTGGGACGTTCTTTTTCCACATTGCCCCCGAGAAACAGCGGCAGCACCTCGGCGGCATCCACGCTCTTGCCATAGGACTTGGTCAGATCGCTGGGGCCGTAGAAGTTCACGACGCAGTTGACTTTACTCGACAGCGTGGGGTTTCCACCCTCGCCCTCCAGCTCTTTCACGCCACCCGTTACCCCCAGATAGAGAGCCAAGTGCCCACCCGCCGAGCCGCCCGTCACCCCAATCCGCTCCGGGTTGATGTGGTACTTGGCGGCATTGGCCCGCAGCCAGCGCACGGCGGCTTTCACATCGTGGATGGCGGCAGGAAACGGGTACTTAGGCGCAAGCCGGTAGTCCACCGTGATCGCGACATAGCCCCGTGCCGCGAGCTGCTTGATGAGCCCATCGTAGCCATCGCGGGTTCCGGCACGAAAACCGCCGCCATGAATACAAAGCACGGCAGGAAACGGCCCGTCGCCTTTTTCAGGCCGCGCGAGATCGAGCTTCAGGTGCTGGTCATCGGGGTTGGTGAACTCGATACCCTTCTCAAAGACCACACCCTCTTGCGCCTGAGCTTGAACAGGCGCAAGTGCCAGTAGTATCAGCGCCAGTGCGACCAGTACATTTCGTTTCATTTAGTGCATGTCCAAGCCGCCGGAGATGTCAATTGAGCCGCCCGTGATGTAGGCAGCTTTCTCGCTGGCAAGATAGGCGATCAGCTCGGCGATCTCATCGGGGCGGGAGAGGCGCTTGACGAGTAGCTTAGCCATGAAGGCTTCCACATCTTTGTCGCCGCCGGTCTGGCGGCGCTCGGCGAAGTTTTTCTGCATCATGCCCGTATCCACGGCGGCGGGGCAGACACAGCAAACCCGAATGCCCTCTTCGCCCAGCGAGATCGCGGCGGACTTGGTGAGATGGATCATTCCCGCCTTGCTCAAGCCATAAATAGTCTGCGTGGGCCGACCGGAGCGCCCGGCGGCGCTGGCAACATTGACCACGACGCCGCCATTGCCAAACTTCTTCATCTCAACAGCGGCGGCCTGGGTACAGAAAAATGCCCCCTTGAGGTTGATGTCCATCAGCCAGTCGTAGGTCTCTTCCGTGACATCCCAGATCGGCTCCAGACGAAAGACCCCGGCGTTGTTGACCAAGCAGTCCAGCCGCCCCAGCTTTGTCGCCAAGGCCGCAAAGACCTCTCGGATCTGCGCGACGTTGCGGATGTCCAAAACGGCGGTCTCTGTCCCCTCGCCCACTTGCTCGGCGGCACCCGTTAGCGCCTCGGCGTTGATATCCACCAGCACGACTTTCCAGCCATCGCGCCGGAAGATCTTTCCTGTCTCGATCCCAATTCCCCCGGCCCCGCCGGTCACCACTACTACTTTTTGCTCGCTCATGCTGCTAAATTCCCCTCGCCCCCAGCAATTTCCTGTCACCAAATCGCAAAAAGATGCGTCTTTAGTCTCCGATGGCACGCTTCGCCAGTACACGCTCTCCTCGCAGGGCCTTTTTGCAGACTATCTCAAGGGCGATGGGCCGACCAAAGCTGGCCTGGCGACTGGGAACTAGATACCAAGCTCAACAGCGGCAACCTGCGCGGCTCATCGCTGATGTATGGAACGGAGGCGCTTACTGCTCCGGTGTCCTGTAGAACAAGCGCAAAAACTCACGCGGCTAGAGCGGCTGTAGTTGTGTGCCTGGCTCTGGGAGGCGATGAAGTGGGATCAGAATCGGCGCGTACGAGAGGCCGCACGTGCTTGCATGGACGAGCTACGCAGCTAAAACTCAGAGCCACTCCGCGGTGCGTGGCTCTGAGTTTGGACTTGGATTTTAGATTCCGGCGAGGCGGGTGGTGGCATCACCGAAGCGATCCAGCTTGACTCCCATGTTGTCCATGAGGGAAAGATAGAGGCTGCAGACCTTGCGGTTCTCGTCGCCCTTGTCGCGGAAGTTGAGCACGCGGCCTGTCTTGAGGGTGCCACCCATACCACCGACGGTCAAGATCGGCAGGTGGGAGTTGTCGTGGACGGAGCCGGAGTACATGTTCGAGAGCCAGAGGATACAGGTGTTGTCCAGAACGGTTCCCTGGCCCTCGGGCATG
This sequence comes from Armatimonas sp., assembly GCF_964826245.1. Lineage (NCBI taxonomy): Bacteria > Bacillati > Armatimonadota > Armatimonadia > Armatimonadales > Armatimonadaceae > Armatimonas > Armatimonas sp. The sequence goes on from NZ_CBAYMC010000016.1 coordinate 14,439, forward strand.
GCATCGAGCTTGCCTGCAAGATAGGCAAGCTGCGTGATGTAGTGCCGCGTGATGCGCTCGTAGCCCTCGGAGTTGTCACTGTGCGAGGCGATATGGTGGCCATCGTTGACATTGAGGAACGGGTAGAACAGCCCCGAGAGGTCGCGGCACATGAGCATCGAGGCGATGCGGGTCTTGTCGGTCTGAATGGCGAGCGCGACAATATCGCACATCAGCCGCATGTGATCGCGCAGATCCTCGGGAAGACCATCGTCGGGGCGCTTCATGGCGATCAGTGGCTTGCCCTTGCCCCGTGCGTTGTCCGCGGCTTTCCCCAGCTCGCTCCGCATCTTCTGGGCGCGCTTCTCCACTTCACGAACACTGTTCAAGTACTCATCCAGCTTGGAGCGATCCTCACGGCTGATCTTGCGGCGCAGGCTCGCGGCTTCGTCACTGACTCGGTCCAGCACACTCTCCATACGCTGGTTGCCGTTATTGTCAAAGAGGCTATCGAAGGCCAGCGACGGGTAGACCTCACTGGGGACGGGCGAGTCCGCATCCTGCCAGGAGATAAACGAGCTGTAGGCCATCGAGAAGTTCGACTCATGGTAGCCCGTGAGGGGCTTCTCACACGAGAGAACCAGGCTCGGCTGAGCCGTCTCTTGCCCTAGGCGCTGTGCCAGAACCTGATCCATGCTAACGCCGCCATGCAGCACCGCACCACGGCTAAGAGAGGCTCCCGAGAGGATACCGCCGGTCATTCCGGGGTGAATCCCGACGCCTGTCGAGGGTTTGTTAAAGAGCCCACTGATCACATTGAGCTTGGTCTTGAGCGGCTCCAGCGGCGCAAGGCTCTTTGACAGCTCCATCTGAGCGCCCTCGCCCTTGGCTCCCCAGTTATTGGGGCTGATTCCCGTTCCCATGAACTGCACCACAAAGCGCTTCGGAGGAGTGGCAGGGTCTTTTTGTGTGCTCCGTAGCGGGGCTCCCCAGACAGGCAGTGACTCTAGGAGTGGCAGGGACATCGCCACACCGGCTCCCCGGAGCAGGATACGTCGAGACAGTTTCGGTTCTTGGTTGGACATCGTGACTAACTTTCCTTGTGACTAACTTTCCTTCGTCGTCGTTGTTGTCGCCACGGAGACGCGGCGTGTGCGGAACTGTGGGCTGGTGACAATGGCCTCCACTAGCGTGTTAAAGCGATAGTTATTATTGATCAGCCGCTTTTGCATCTCCAAGAGGAGCGGCTCATCAGAGGGTAGCAGGGTTCGTCCTAGCGAGTAAGACAAAAGCTTGCGACCAAAGTTATCGAGAAAATCTTTCTGGCGGCGCTGCTTGAGGAACTCTTGGAGACCCGCGACATCCTCAAAGTCTTTTCCACCAGGGAACGGAGCGCGGCTATCCACCTGCTTGCCACCGCCATCTTTGGTGCGTCGCTCGCCAATCGGGCCAAACTTCTCAAAGACCAGGCCGTAGGAGTCGAAGCGAGCATGGCAGCCCGCACACGCCGGGTTCTTGCGGTGGGCCGCCAGCACCTCACGGAGGGTTTGATCCCCCATCTGGGTCTCGTCCTTGGGAAGCTCGGGCACCACGGCGGGCGGCGGGGGAATCTGCTCGCCCAGCAAGCGCCGCACGACCCAGTAGCCACGCCGCACGGGGCTGGTGCGTAGCCCCGAGGCGTTCTTAGTCATAAAAACGGCCATCGGGAAGAGGCCACCACGACCATATTTCTCCGCGCTCTGGACTTTCACCCAGGCATCTTTCTCCACTTTTATATCGTCCATGCCGTAGTGCTTGGCAAGGGGCGCATTGACGAAAGTATGCTTTGCGTAGAGCCAGTCGAGAACGGAGCCGTTGCTCTGGAAGGTGTCCATCATGAAGTGCACAGGCTCCTCGAACATCGCCTGACGCAGGGTGTCGTTGAAGCTCGGAAAGCGCTCGCGGTCCACGGCGTTGTGCTCTTCAAACCGGCGGAAGTCCAGCCAGTTGCCGCCAAACTCCACTGCCAGCGCCTGGACGCGTGGGTCTTTGAGCATGCGCCGCGCCTGAGCTGCGAGCACCTCGGGCTTGTGCAGCTCGCCCTTTACCGCAAGCGCCATCAGCTCGTCATCGGGCAGGCTGGCCCAGATAAAGTAGCTCAGGCGGCTCGCCAGTGCGAGATCTGAGAGCGGCTGAGTCTTCGCCTTGCTCGGCGGGGCTTGCACGTTCGACGAGAGAATCTTCCCGGTAGCGGGCTTTGCCGGTACAGCGGGCGCATCGCCATCGAGCCGGAACAGGAAGCTAGGCGACATCAGAATGCTGGCAACGCAGTCCCGAATGGCGCTCTCGTGGGGAATGCCCTCTTTCTGTCGGAGAGTTTTGTAGAAGCCTAGTAGGCTCGTGCGCTCGGCCTCGGTGAGGGGGCGACGGTAGGCACGGCGGGCGAAGTCGAGCAGCGCCTTGACATGCACCGGCTCCGCGGCGGCCCGGTCGCGCTCTTCCTGGCGGATATCCGCAGACGCGCGCTTGAAGTAGTCCTCATAGGCCGCCAGTGTCTCTGGTTCCGCTCCCTTGCGCTTGGCCTTGGCAAGATAAAGATCCGCGTAGCGCTTGATGAACTCCTCGCTCGCACTAGCCCGGTCGGTGTACTTGGCAAAGTTGAACTCCGGGTCGCGCTCAGCGAGGATTGTCTGCGCCTCAAGCCCCTCGTAGAACATTCCCTGGAGGTAGGTCTCCTCATTGTAGGCAGCCATGATCGCAAAGTCGCGCCAGAGGGCATCGAGCTCTCTCTGGCCCTTCGCGTCTAAAACCAGCTCCATCAGCGGCACATCGTCGCGGAAGTAGCTGGTTGCGTTGTGGGTTCCCCCGGTCAGCAGGCGATCGGTGCGCTGGAAGATATTGTCAGACTCCATTAGGCCACGCTCATCAATAAAGAACGCATCCGGGAAGATACTGCTGAACTGCTCGAAGCTCGCTTGATACGGAGCTCGCTCCGCCTCGCCTGAGGGGATAAAGAGATCCGCATCTACCGGATCGGTGATCATCTTCGGCGGGTCTTTTACCTGGCCCAGAGAGCCGCCTTTCACAGGGGCGGGGCGGCTTGCAGGAACGCCATCCACTTGCAGAAGCTTGTCGTTGAACTTGCGGCGGTGGGCCGCGTAGAGCCGGTCTTTCCAGAGGATATTGGTGAAGCTGCCTGCCCGGAACTCGGCAGGAACCTTAAGGTTTCCAAAGCGCCAGGCGATCTTACGACGCAGGCCAACAACCCACTCGCGTAGCTCGCGACTGCCGGCTTTAGCCGCCTCGGGGTCACTCGGAAGAGCGCTGAACTTTTTCTGGAGGGTCGCCACAGGCCCGACTTTGTACTCCGGGGCGTTGAGCAGCTTCCAGATCGTCTCTAAGTACTTCGCACTGACTTTCTCCTCCACAGCGACGGTCGCCAGAGGCTTACCAGAGCTCTTGAGCTTCCAGGCGGCGTAGAAATAATCGGCAAGCTCGGTGGGCTGGCTCTTGTAGAAGGCGACAATGCGCTTGGTGCAGAACTTATTGCGGTCTGTCTCCACCACAACAGGATGCGCAGCAAAGGCAAGCCCTGTGGAGGTGAGCGCCATGTGGTCGGAGATTTTCTTTGCCGCCGCGATGTACTTCTTCAGGAGTGCGGGAGAAAACGTCAGCGACTCGCCGGAGTTGTCAAAGCCTTCCTGGTTGGCGGGGTCTACCGGGAACTCTTTCGTCGGGCGAAGATCCACGCCCGTGAGATCACGAACCGTGTAGTCGTACTCGGCATTGCTGAGGCGCCGGGCAAGTACCGGGCCAGGGTCGCCTGCCGTGCGCGAAATCTCTAGCTGCCGTACGGCGGCAATCCAGGCCATGACTGCCGCGCGTTGCTTGTCTGTGGGACGCTTGGAGAAGTCGGCGGGAGGCATGTCTTTGGCATGCAGTCGCTCCATCACCAGAGTCCAGTGCGGCAGGTCTTTGACCACGGATGCCATGGTGGTGTAGCCGGCAAGGTTGAGCTGGGCCTGCGGTTTATCTTTCCCGTGACAGCCTGTGCAGTAGGCTTGCATAAACGGGCGAACCGTGCTTGCAAACTGCTTCTCCAGCTCCCGCGCTGTCGGCCCCACAGTCGCCGCCCCAGACCTCCCCGTCCATAAAAGCATGACAGAAAGCGAGAGGGTGGACGCCAAGGCGCCCCCGGTGTAAAGATTCAACCTGAACTTACGATGCATCATCTCAAATGATAGCATGTCTCCCTAGTTTCGTCGAATAGTTTCCCTCGTCATTCGCTCCTTTTTTACGAATCGCTGTGCCGCCGGTTGGAAACCGGCGTCTACAACAGCCTTCGTCTAGGGAACCTCATCGTAGCGCACTCGGGTATAGTAGGGCAATCCTAGATTTTTCCCAGAGCGGAAGAAAGAAGCACTCATGAAAATTCAAAATCTTGCGCTGGTGGCGCTGGCACTGACGGCAGTGGGGACGATGGCACGGGCCGACGACTGGACGCAGTGGCGTGGGCCGAAGCGCGATGGTGTCTCGCTGGAGAAGGGGCTGCTTAAGGCGTGGCCTGCCAGTGGGCCGAAGCTGATCTGGCAGGTGAAAGAGATTGGTTCAGGGTACTCCACGCCCGTAGTGGTGGAAAACCGGCTCTATGTTCTGAGCAACGAGGGGCTAGAGAATGAGTTTGTCCGGGCCTACAGCGCCACCAATGGCAAGCAGCTCTGGTCTACGCGGCTTGGCGCGGTGGGCAACCCCAAGCAGCAGCCCAGCTACCCCGGCTCACGCTCCACGCCCACCGTGGATGGCAAGCTGCTCTACGCACTCGGCTCCGATGGTGACCTGGCGTGCGTCGAGACGGCAACAGGAAAGCTTGTCTGGAAGAAGAGCCTGCGAGCGGACTTTGGAGGGACGGCAGGTGTCTGGGCCTACTCCGAGTCGCCCCTCGTAGACGGCAACAAGGTGATTGTCTCGCCTGGCAGTGAGAGCGCCGCGATGGTGGCCTTAGATAAGAAAACGGGCGCAACCCTCTGGAAGTCCGCGATCCCAGGCGAGAAAGCCGCCAGCTACGCATCTGCGATTGCGGTGGAGCTTGGGGGCGTGCGTCAGTATGTCCAGTACCTGAGTAAAGGTGTGGTCGGGGTGGAGGCCGCGACAGGCAAGCTGCTCTGGCGCTTCGACAAGACCCTCGACACGCGCTTTGGGATGCATGCCCTCACGCCGATTGCCTCGACCAACTTCATCTACACCGGCGCAGCGTCGGCCAGTGGCGCGGCGAAGATCAGCGCGGCGGCGGGGAGCTTCAGGGCAGACCCAGCCTATATCGAGCGCAAGGCTCCCAACGGCCTCGGGGGGGCAGTGCGCCTGGGCGACTATCTCTACGGCACGTCGGGGCCGGTGCTGCTCTGTACCGAGTTCGCCACAGGAAAAGTGCTCTGGGAGGAGCGCAGCATCGGGTCATCGGCGATCTGCTCTGCCGATGGCCTTCTCTTCCTGCACGGGGAGAACGGCGAGGTCGCGCTGGTTGAAGCCACCCCTGCAGGCTACAAAGAGAAGGGCCGTTTCGCGCCACCTGCTCAGCCGGATCGTGGCCAGAGCAAGGCGTGGGCACACCCGATTGTCGCCAATGGGAAACTCTATATCCGCGATCTGGGCTGCCTCTGGTGCTACGACATCAAGGCAAAGTAAGGCGCTTAAGCCCTGCCTCGACTTCTGAGTCACGGAAGATGAAGCTGGCCCCGGTGTAGTGCTCGCGGGCCAGCTCCTCTTGCCCTTGTTTCTCGGCAAGCTGGGCAAGCGCTTTATGGGCACTGAAGTAACGCACCATCACGTGGAGCTGGAGGGGATCACTTTCGTCTTCATTTCCATGGTTACGGTAGACTCCACGGGTCTTGAGCTGTGGCCAGAGAGCCGCGTTTTGCGCCAGAAGCGCCGTGCTCTCAGGGACATTCCCCGGTTCGTAGAGGCGCTGGGTAATGCCCCACGGGACGCGTACAAAAGGCTGGAGCCTCTGATTCAGCGTGGGGAATCCGACCTCTGCCGGGCGATCATCTTGCCTATCATCGGAGACAAGGAGCACCGGACGGTTCTCTGCAAGGGCCATGCGAACCAGGAGCTGAAGGTACGTGCCATCCGCTGTCGCCTCACGGGACAGGCCATGAAGAGAGGGTAGGCTAGGCCATTGACGCTGGAGATGAACAAAGTACCAGTCGGTGTCATTGCTGAGCGTCCCTTCCAACAAGTCCACATTCAGCACCGCGACATCGGGGCGCTGGTGTTTGACAAACTTAAGATACCAGAGGGTAAAAACGGTGTTATTGGTCGCCAGAACCACCGCATTTTTGGGCGAGCTGGTCAAGATATTCGCTGCAAAATCCGCTTCGATAAAGTTGCTGCTCTTCTCTGTTGTCGCCAAGTGAGTGGTCATCTGTACGAGGGGAGTTAGAAGTGCCAGGATCGCCAGAGGGCGCACCACCGGGGGACACTTGCCACTCAGCCACGTTCCCACCTGGCCCATGCCCACGGCAATCCAAGCGGCGACACAAAGATACGACGGAATGTAGTAGACATAGATATCCGCGATCGCGTAGTTTGTCGCGTAGATAATGTCCACGATAAACACCCAGCCCGTCAGCGCCAAGATAGCTCGTTTGCGTTTCCCGAGCGCGATCATCCCCGGCAGCATAAAAGCCAGAAAGACACCCCCAAACTCTTTCCAGAGTGCGCCCGAGGCATAGCTCCAGAGCCGCAGGTGCCAGGTTCCTAGGGGCTGGGTAAACATTAGCGGACGATACTGTGAGCCATTAACATGCTGGAAAAACCGGGGCCAAGTCTGCGGATCACCCCACTTGAGCGGCGAGTCACTGAAGTGCGCGGCGAGAGGAATATAGGCATAGAGAAGCAAGGGAAGCAGAAAAAGTGGCACGAGAGGCAAGAGCTTCTTGAAGCTGACTTTGTAAAGCGCTAATAACAGAAAGCCCGGCAGAAAAAGCGCCATCGTCAGGTTGTTGGTCAGGGAGAGACCATAGACCAGCACCAGTGACTTCAAGACAGGTTCGCCCCGCTCTAAGCGTACACTGAGCCAGAGAATCGTGCAGAGAAACAGCGCCGTGAGGGTATAGACCTCGCACGAGAGCGACTGCTGCCAGAGAGTCGGGGCAAAAGCAAGCAAAAGCGCTACGCTTACTGAGACAGCGCGTGAGGTCACGATGCTCGCAACAAAGCGATAGAACATCGCCACAGCTCCGGCTCCAAAGAGCGCAGTCATCAGATTGACGCGGGCGGCGGGCTCTTCGATCAGGGGCACGAGTCCAAAGAGAAACGCCCGTCCCAGAAGCGTGAAGAGCGGGTAGCCCGTGGGATGGCAGATCCCCAGCGTGTACATCGCCGTCTCAAAGTCGCCGTCATCGCCCGTGTAGATCGTCCGGCACATGGTCGCGGCATAAACGACGGCGGCGAGGGCAAAGAGCAGCCACGCGATCTTACGGTCGGAGAGGGTTTGAAGCACACCTAAAGTATCGGCGTGCCCCCGTAATTTTTACAGCCTCTGCTTTCAGATCATAGGACGCCTCGCAAGTAGTCCGGGCCATCCAGTGCGCCTTGGGGAGGGACGATTTTCGAGAAGGCGTCGTTGGTCTCTTGGAGGGCAAACAGCAAGGGGAACTTTCCCGGAGGCGGGCTGGGGGTGTACGTCCCTGCCCCCCAAGCACGGCCCTCGGCAAAAGCGCGGAGCTTACGAATCTTTGCGCTGGCCCGGTCAAGAGTGAAAATGCCCTCCATTTTTCCGTCGAGTCCGCGCTGAGCGTTTCCTGTCTGCATGGCATAGTCACCGGTGAAGCGAATCTCAACCGTCTCCGCGGTTTTCTGGAGGATCGTCCCTACAAACCGGGCTCGCTTTACCTCACCTACCTGCCAGAAGTTAGGCTCCCCTCGGACAAAGTCCGTCAGGTGGTAGCGAGCAAGCCTTGCGATCAGAGTGGGAGGCAGAGCAAACTCCCCGGTTGCGGGTGCCTCCGCCATCGCACGCACCTCGTCGGGCAAGACCCAGAGATGGTCACGCGCCGCCCCCTTATTGAGCTCGTGGCAGCCTGCAGGCAGGGGATGAATTCGGACAAAGAGACGCAAGATGGACGATCCCGCAGGCGCAAGGCGTGTGAAATCGCTGCCAAGCTCACTGGCGGCAACGGTCACCCGAGCGGGCGGATTTTGGGCGAACTTCTCCTGCCCAGTTTTTAATAGCTGTAGCAGACGCTCCACATCGCGGTTATTGTTGAAGCCGTATGCCGCTCCATCCGCCCCGGCAACATAGTGTCCTTGCGCCGTCTGCCCGCTTAAGATTCGGGGGTTGACGGTCTGGGCCATCGCCATGAACCAGTTGCGAGCCGGAGACTTTCCATTCTGGATTTCGTGGGTATCGCCGGTAACGGGAATAAATTCCTGCTGAAGGGATTTGATCACGCGGGGATCGCTAAACTTGGACGCACGGTCCAATTTCCCGTTGTTTCAAACACAGCCCAGAGGATTGCCGTTCATGATCCAGAGATACAGAGGCTTGCCCGTGCGCTGCGCTTCAAGCCGAGCCGCCATGATATTGGTGCGCCAGGGAATCTGTAGCCAGAGTTCTTCTTCCGGAGTGGGGAGCACTACCTTGATCTTCTGATCCAGCATGTCAAGAGTCATCGTTGTTTCCTTACAAGCAAACCATTCCTGCTTTTCTTTGCACTATACCTGATGGCAAGCGGATGAGTTGGTGGGTGGTCGAGGATTTTTTGTGTGTGATCCGATACAATCGGGCGGGCACTTTAGCGCCTCACACTTTCATCACGACAAAGAATTATGGCAAAACAAACTATCACCACGCGCGAAAAAGACTACTCGCAGTGGTATCTCGATATCGTCAAAGAGGCAGATCTTTCTGACTACTCCCCGGTGCGTGGCTGTATGGTCATCAAGCCCACGGGCTACGCGATCTGGGAGATGATCCAGCAGGGGCTCGACAAGCGCATTAAAGACACGGGCCATGTCAATGCCTACTTCCCGCTGTTTATTCCCGTGAGCTTTCTGACCAAAGAAGCGCAGCACGTCGAGGGCTTCGCGCCGGAGGTGGCCGTGGTGACGCACCACAGGCTCGAGAGCGACGGCAAGGGCGGGCTGGTTCCGGCAGCGCCACTAGACGAGCCGCTGGTCGTCCGCCCGACCTCCGAGGCGATTATCGGAGATAGCTTCTCGCGCTGGGTGCAGTCGTGGCGCGACCTGCCGCTGCTGATCAACCAGTGGGCCAACGTGGTGCGCTGGGAGCTGCGCACGCGCCCGTTTCTGCGCACCGCAGAGTTTCTCTGGCAGGAGGGCCACACCGCCCACACCACCCACGATGAGGCCGAGGAAGAGACGCTAAAAATTCTTCATGAGGTCTACTCGGACTTTCTGGAGAACGTCATGGCGATCCCGGTCTTCAAGGGGCAGAAAACCGAGAAAGAGAAGTTCGCGGGGGCCCTGCGCACCTACGCCATCGAGGCGATGATGCAGGACGGCAAGGCGCTCCAAGCGGGCACGAGCCACAATCTCGGGCAGAACTTTGCGAAAGCTTTCGAAATTAAGTTCCAGGGCCAGAACCAGAACGAGATCGAGTATGCCTGGACCACGTCTTGGGGCGTCTCGACCCGTCTGATCGGTGCACTCATCATGGCGCACTCCGACGACGACGGCCTGGTGCTGCCGCCGCGCCTCGCTCCAACCCAGGCGGTGATCGTCCCGATCTACAAGACCGACGACGAAAAAGCCGCGACGCTGGCCGCCGCCGAGCAGCTCAAGGCCGCGATTGGCGATAAAGCCCGTGTCAAGATCGACGCGCGGGACAACGTGACGCCCGGCTTTAAGTTCAATGAGTGGGAGGTCAAGGGCATCCCCGTGCGGATCGAGATCGGGCCGCGTGATGTCGCCAACCAGACCGTGGTGCTGGGCCGCCGGGACCGTCCGGGCAAAGAGGGCAAGCGCTTCGTCAGCTGGGCCGAGCTCCCCGAGGCTCTTCCTGCGCTTCTCGAAGAGATCCAGACTGCGCTCTACGACCGCGCCAAGGCCTTCCGCGACGCCCATGTGACGGATGTCGCCAGCTACGCCGAGCTAGCGGCTGCTGTCGAGACCGGGTTTGCCCGCGCTTGGTGGGCAGGCTCGCGCGAGGACGAAGACAAGATCCAGCTAGAGCTAAAAGCCACGATCCGCTGCATCCCGCTGGAGGCAGACCAACCCGGCGGCGAGGGCGTCTGTGTGCTCACCGGCCAGCCCGCCACCCAGCAAGTGCTGTTTGCGCGGAGCTACTGACCCTCCTCCCCTAGCCCCTCCTCCCAATCCTGGGAGGAGGGGAACTTACCACGTAAACCGGGGGGCTTGGATGCCGCCCTCGATCCAGAGAAACTTCCCGTTGGTCTCGCTTGCCGGTGCGGCGACAATTTTGCAAACTAAGTCGGCGGCTTTCTCGGGCGGGTCGCCGCCCGTGCGCTCCACTAAGTCCGCCCAGCCGGGCATGCCACCAAACTCTTTAATGTCTTCCCACATCTCGGTCTTGACCTCGCCGGGATGGATCGCGCAGCACGAGAGCTCGCTGCCGACCAGCTCGGCGGCGAGCTGGCGGGTGAAGAAGTTGAGGGTGTACTTGGAGAGAATGTAGTCCGCGCCGGAGCCCTCAGGCGGGGCGAAACCGGCGGCGGAGCTGACATTGATGATCCGCCCCCAGCCTAGCGCTTTCATCCCCGGCGCACAGAGGCGGGCGAGAAGATAGGGCGCGTAGATATTGGTGAGCAGGGTCTGCCGCCAGCGCTCCGGGTCGCTCTCGGTGATCTTGTCGAAGCCATTGTGAACCCCCGCGTTGTTGACCAGCACCGAGACCGGGCCAAGCTCTGCGAGCACTTGCTCCATTGCCGCCGGGTCGCTGGCATCCCCAACACAGATCTTTCCGGCCGTCAGCGCTGCGGTCTCTTCCAGCTTCTCCCGCCGCCGCCCGACCAATGCTAAAGAGAAACCTTCTCGGGCCAGTGCCACGGCGGCGGCTTGGCCCACGCCACTGCCCGCGCCGGTGACAAGAGCCGTTTTCAAGCCACCGTTTCCTGGGACTCGGAGAGGTCGAGTGCGGTGGAGAGAAATCTGAGCTTGGGATTGTTCTCGATAATATGGTTCATGCCCCACGGGCTCTCAAACAGACAGACAAAGTTGCCAAAGCTATCCTCGACGCGGCGCGTGCCCATACCCCAGTAAACGTCTCGAATCGCCTCTTCCGGGCCTTGGATCCAGCGGGCGTGGTTGTAGGGCAAGCGGTCGAGGCCCGTGTCCACGCCGTACTCCGAGAGCAGGCGGAACTGAATCACCTCGAACTGGAGCTGCCCGACCACGCCCAAGATCGGCTCGGTGCGCCCCGCGTTGATCTCGTGGAAAAGCTGCACGACCCCTTCTTCACTGAGCTGCTCGATGCCTTTTTGGAACTGCTTGTACTTCTCGGACTTGCGGTTTCGTAGCACACCAAAGTGCTCCGGGGCAAAGCGCGGGAAGCCACGAAACTGCACCGGTGTTCCTGTGCAGACCGTGTCGCCCAGCTGGAAGACGCCCGGGTTGGTGAGGCCGATGATATCGCCGGGATAGGCCACGTCCACCGTCTCCCGATCCGACGCAAAGAGCTTCTGGGGGCGCGTCAGGCGCACGGACTTCTTGGAGCGGGGATTGAGGGCCACCATATCGCGCTCAAAGCGCCCCGAGACCACGCGCAAAAACGCCACGCGGTCGCGATGATTCGGGTCCATGTTGGCCTGGATCTTAAAAACAAAGCCCCGGAACTCTGGCTCGCTCGGCTCAATCTCACCGTCTTGACTTGGTCGGGAAGTGGGGGCCGGCGCGAGCTCGATAAAGCGCTTCAGGAACCGCTCGACCCCAAAGTTGGTGACGGCGCTGCCAAAGAACAGCGGCGTGATCTCCCCTGCCGCGATCCGCACCGGGTCGAGCGGCTCGCCGGCCACATCGAGTAGCTCAATGTCCTCGCGGAGCTTCTGCGCCGGGCCACTGCCGATAATCTCGTCGAGAGTCGGGTCGCTCAGATCCACAATGCGAACCGGGGCTTTGTTCGCGCCGTGCTGCACGCGATCATAGAGGTGGAGCTGGCTGGTCTGGCGGTCATACACCCCCTGGAACTGGTCACCGTCGCCAATTGGCCAGAAGACCGGCGCGGAGCGAATCCCCAGCACTTCCTCCAAGTTGGCCATGAGATCGAGTGGATCGAGGCCGGGGCGGTCCATCTTATTGATAAACGTGAAGATAGGAATCCCGCGCTGGCGACAGACGGCAAAGAGCTTGATGGTCTGCGGCTCGACCCCACGGGCGTTGTCGATCAGCATCACGGCGCTATCGGCCGCGACCAGCGTGCGATAGGTGTCCTCCGAGAAGTCCTGGTGGCCCGGCGTGTCGAGCAAGTTCAGCACGCAGCCGCCGTACTCGAACTGAAGCACTGTGGACGTGATCGAGATGCCGCGCTGCTTCTCCAGCTCCATCCAGTCCGAGGTCGCCTGCCGCCGGTTCTTCTTGGCCGTCACCGACCCGGCAAGCTGAATCGCGCCCCCGTAGAGAAGCAGCTTCTCCGTCAGAGTCGTCTTTCCCGCGTCGGGGTGGGAGATAATGGCAAACGTGCGCCGCCGCGCAATCTCTGTCTCTAAATCGCTCATAGCCGAGAGCTAGGATACCATGATGGCATCCAAGGTATCATAGTAAGCATGATTCGTAGGCTTGTGGGGGCGCTGGCGCTGGGGGGGCTGAGTGTGATGGCGCTCGGGGCGCAGAAGGCGCAGACAACGCAGAAGGCAATCTCGTACCAGCGCGATGTGCTGCCGATCCTGAAGAAGAACTGCTCGTCGTGCCACAGCAATGGGGCAAAGCAAGGCGACTTCTCGCTCGATAGCCGGGAGGCGATTCTCACCGGTGGCAAGACCCATCCGGTTGCCCGCCCCGGCAAGGGAGCGCAGAGCTATCTAATCGAGCTGGTGACCAAAGGCGTGATGCCGCCGCAGGGGACGCGCCTCAAGGCCAGTGAGGTGGAGACCCTCCGGCGCTGGATTGATGCGGGCCTGCCATTTGATGGCACTGCGGAGAACGAGAACGCGGCCTGGACACCACCGATGGCTCTGCGAGAAGTCGCTGTGCCCGCAGGCGAGGGCAACCCGATTGACCGACTGCTTGCGATACGTACGCCCGGTGTCTTGGTGAGTGACCGGGTGTTTGTGCGGCGGGCCTATCTGGATTTAGTGGGACTGCTACCGTCGCCCAGGCAGACCACGGCGTTTGTGCTGGACACGCGCCCCGACAAGCGTGAGCAACTGGTGACGAGCCTGCTGGCCGATACGAAGAACTACACCGAGCACTGGCTGACGTTTTGGAACGATGCGCTTCGCAACGACTATATCGGGACAGGCTACATCGACGGGGGCCGGAGCCAGATCACGAACTGGCTGTACACCGCGCTGGAGACAAACAAGCCCTACGATCAGTTTGTGCGCGAGCTGGTTGCCCCGACAAGCCCCGAGTCTGAGGGGTTTATCAAGGGAATTGTCTGGCGCGGCGTGGTCAATGCGAGTCAGCGACCGCCGCTCCAGGCGGCGCAGAATATCGGGCAGGTGTTTCTGGGGGTGAACCTGAAGTGCGCCTCGTGCCACGATAGCTTCACCAGCAACTGGAAGCTGCGCGATGCCTACGGGCTGGCCGCCGCGTTCTCCGACACCCCGCTGGAGCTGGTGCGCTGCGACAAGCCGACCGGCACGATGGCGAGCGCGAAGTTCCTCTGGCCCGAGCTGGGCGTGGTGGACGGTAGCGCGCCGCTGGCTGTGCGGCGAACCCAAGTGGCGGCGGCGCTGACCTCGCCTGCCAATGGCCGCTTTGCCCGCACAATTGTCAACCGGCTCTGGACCAAGCTGATGGGGCGCGGTCTGATCGAGCCCAACGATGAGCTGGACAACAAGCCCTGGAACCCGGCGCTTCTCGACTGGCTCGCTCGTGATTTTGTGGCGCACGGCTACGATCTCAAGCACACGCTGGCCCAGATCGCCACGAGCCGCGCGTATCAGTTGCCGTCGCAGGGACTGGCGAAAGAGAAGCCGACCGGCTATGTCTTCACCGGCCCGGCCGTCAAGCGTCTCTCCGCCGAGCAGCTCACCGATGCGATCTCAACCCTGACCGAGAGCTGGCCGACGCCGGTGGAGACGCTGCGGATCAACAAGGGCGCGGTGAGTGTCCCGAGGCGCACCGGAAAAGTGCTCTTTGACAGTGGTCTGATGCGCTCTGGAGCGCAGGCGATTGATGTTGACATTACCGGCGCGGAGATTCTCGTCCTCGCCGCCACCGATGGCAATGGCAACGCCAACCACGACTGGGCCGACTGGGTCGAGCCGCACTTTGGCTTCCCCAACAACACCGAGCGCGATG
>NZ_CBAYMC010000017.1:0-28492 GCF_964826245.1 Armatimonas sp.
AGCGAGAGCGGAAACGCCCGCGCGATCTGGCAGACCAGCACGGTTCGCTCGTAGCCGATCTTGGGATCGGCGATCGTTGCCCGAACCGCACTGCCCCCCGTGCGAAAGAGTGTCACGGTTGTTGGGTCAAGAAAGATAAGATCGAAGTCGGTATTTTCGCTTGTTTGCATTCTTTAATCCTCTAGAACTAGGTTCTCAGACTTAAGCTTGTTGACTTCAAGCTGCATCTCGACGAGCTTTCTAAAGATGCCGTTGTCTTTCTCCATCAGCTCGGCGTGCGTGCCCATCTCGGCGACGCGGCCTTTTTCAATCACGACCAGTCTATCCGCGTTTCTCAGCGTGCTGAGGCGGTGGGCGATGGCAAATGTCGTGCGGCCTGCGATGAGGCGCTGGATGGCTTCTTGAATTTGCTTTTCAGTTTCTGTGTCTACCGAGGCCGTCGCTTCGTCTAGGATCAGCACTTTGGGGTCGTGCAGGATCGCGCGAGCAATGCTGATGCGTTGCCGCTCGCCGCCGGAGAGCCGTGCGCCGCGCTCGCCCACTAAGGAGTCGTAGCCGTCGGGGAAGCGCAGGATGAAGTCGTGGGCGTTGGCGGCTTTTGCGGCGCGCATGATCTGCTCGCGGGTGGCATCGGCCTTTCCGTAGGCGATATTCTCGGCAATCGTGCCGGGAAAGAGAAAGGGCTCCTGAAGGACAATGCCCATCTGGCTACGCAGATCCTGGAGCTTGACTTTCTTCATCTCGACGCCGTCGATTAAGATGCGGCCCTCGCTCGGGTCGTAGAAGCGCGAGATGAGGTTGATGATGGTGGACTTGCCCGCGCCGGAGTGGCCGACGAGGCCGATCATCTCGCCGGGCATGACGTGCAGGTCCACGTTCTCCAAAACCCGCCGCGCTTTGTCGTAGCCGAAGCTGACGTTCTCAAAGAGCAGCTCGCCGCGCATATTGGGCATCGCGACCGAGTCCACACCATCGGCGACATCGGGCTGGGTGTCCATGACCTCAAAGACACGCTCGGCGCTGGTCAAGACGCGGCCCAGCCAGTCGGCGATGCGCGTCATGCCCTGGAGCGGGCCGTAGAGCTGCCCCAGGTAGAAGAAGAACATGTTGAGCATGCCGAAGGTGATCTCACCGGCGATGACCTGCTTGCCCCCGACATACCAGACAATAAACCCGCCGCTGGTCATGAGAAAGCCCAGGATGGGAAGCAGCGTCGCCCACCAGTTCTCAAGGTCCAAGTTCGCGTTGTAGAGCGCCCCGACTTTACTATTGAAGCGGGCCATCTCCCGGTCTTCTTGAGCGAAGGCTTTGACGACGCGGGTGCCGTTCAGCGCGACGGCGATACTGGCCGTCATCGAGGAGCGCAGATTCCAGAGCTTCTCCAGTCGTCCCCAGAGAAACTTCCAGATCTTGCTGGTGCCGATGATCACCAAGGGGATGGGGATCATCACCAGAAGCGCGAGCTTCCAGCTCTGGGTGAAGACGATGACAAGCGTCCCAATGAGCATCAGGCCATTGACCACGAGCATCTGGAGGCCATCGACCAGAAAGTTATTGAGCTCATTAACATCGGACGTGACGCGGTTCAGAAGTGCGCCCGACTGCCGCTTATCGTAGTACGAAAGCCCGAGTTTCTGAAGTGTGGTGTAGGTCTCGGTGCGGATCTGGCGGGTCATGGTCAGCGAGAGATAGGCCGTGAGGCGCGAGCGCCAGATGCCTAGCGCCAGCCCCAGTACGGTCGCGCCGATCATCATCACCACCCAGTAGACGAGCCGGTCAATCCGAACGCTAGTCGCGATCTCGTTTTTGGGCACCAGGACATCGTCGGTGAGGTTCTTGACGATGATACCGGGGAGCAATTGCAGCGCGGTGCCACCGATCATGAGAACCGTCACGACAATCGCCTGCCACTTGTAGCCTCTTGCGTAGCCTAAAAGCCGGGTAAACGTGGCGCGCTTGTCGAAACAGTGGCGGCAGACATCGGAGTCTTTGGGCAGAGCGCGGCTACACTTGGGACAGAGTTTTTCGACCTCCTCAAGCTCCGCCTCCGGCAGATCGCGGCCCTTGGCCACAGCCTCCATCACGCGGGCCACCCCGGCCATGCGTCCGCCGAGTGGCGTGGTGTAGCGTGCCAGCTCGATCACATCCGAGCCCTTCGAGACCGTGAGTGCCCCACCGCCGACCAGCGACTCGGTCTTCGCGCCGGTGATCTCTTTAACGGGAATCGTAAGGTCAAGGTGTGCCGCAGAGGCACCGTTGGGAGAGTAAACCCGGATCGCGTCTGCGTCCATCGTCACCCACCGCTCACCAATCACGCCGCTAGTGTTGATGTCCGCCTTGACCGCAAGGGTGAGGGGATCGGTTCCGTGGCCATTCCGCTGGGCCTTGAGCGCCGCTTCAACGGAAGCAGGAAGCTCTTCAAGCATTGCCATAGGTGATAGTTTACCCGCGTTTGCTCTCTTTGGGGAGGCATTTGTGTTATTTTTCTCTATCGCGTGAACGCGGTGTCTCCCGAAGGGCGAGGGGTAGGGCAGGGCTGGCTTACCGAGCCGCTTGTACTTGTAACGTCTCGCTGCTGTGGCGGCTTAGGTAGGCCATGACCTCGGCGTGCATCTTCTCGATCTCCCGCCGGTAGCTGCCCGAAACCTGCGGGAACTCCTCGCGGCTAGCACTGACCCGAAGCTGGGCCAGAAGGCTCTCGAAGCGCACGATGCGCTCCTGGGTCACTTTCAATTCCTGGTCGTTTTGAATCATGGTAGCACCTCAATGCGAACCCAGAAGACACTGGCACCAAACTCTGTGTCGGCCCGCTCGTGGTCGAAGAGGAGCTGTGATTCTTGCAGAGCTTGGCTACTCTGAAACCCCATGCGCATCACCAGAATAATATCCAGATCGCCCGGCTCGGGCTTGGTGGTGACGAAGCTCCCAAAGACCACAAAGCGCTCCTGAAACCCGGTGGCCTCGGCGAGGGTATAGAGATGAAGCAGGCGCTCCAGAAGCACCCTGCGGCGCGTTGTCGTGGCAAAGTGTGGGGCTAGTTGTACTCTGTGGAGAGTGTAGATTCCCTCCGGTGGATTGTGCATTTGAGGAGGTATTTTTATTATTTTGTTTACTTTAAGTTTAAAACATGAGTACTGATGACAGTGAGTGTAAGAAGTGTCATAATATTGAGTATTGCCGCACCCAAGAGGGTACCCGGCCTTTGTAGCCGCAGACTCTCCAGCACTGCCGTTCTGATCAGCGGTGCTTCAGATATGCTCGGGGTATAAAGAGCCATGACACGACGTAATCTTCTTTTGGGAGCAGGAGGTCTGCTTCTGCCCACCGCTCAGCTTAGTATCACAGGAGTCTGGGAGACGAACTCGGGGCCGCTGCGGCTGGAGCAAGTGGGGGCCTCGGTGACGGGAACCTATCCCACCGGGAAGCTGATGGGCAAGCTGGCCGGGAGCGTGCTGACGTTTAGCTGGACGGAGAATACCGGCGCGGATGGCACGGGGACGTTCACATTTAATACACGCACTGATAGATTCACGGGGGAGTGGAAGCAGGCCAATGGCAACAAGAGCGCCTGGAACGGCACTCGTGCGGCAAGTACGGCAGGCAAGACGTTTCTGGTGGTGCTGGAGGCGCACTGGGAGAACTCGCTGAGTGAGCCAGAGTACTCGTTTGGGGCGATGCTAAGGAGCTTCTTTGCCCGCGTCCCGAGTGTCGAGGTGCGCCAGCGCTTCTTCCACGACGAAGCCGACCTGCGCCGTTTTCTCACGGAGGCTGCCTACTTGGCGGCTCCGACAGTGGTCTATCTCTCCTCTCACGGAACTCCCGAGGGAATCTCCGTCGGCGGCAAGACAGTCGCTCCAGGTGTCATAGGGGAGTGTCTAAAGCCTGCAAAGAATCTCCAGCTACTCCACTTGGGGAGCTGCCGCCTGATGGCAGGCAGCGGCCCTGCCAGTATCCGAAAAACGTCTGGGCTTGGCTTTCCCATCTCGGGCTACATGAATGTCGCCGACTGGGCAGGAAGCGCCGCAATAGACTTTCTGTATCTTGACTTGGTGCTCTGCCGAGGGATTGCGCCTAATAAAGCTGTTGCCCAGACCCGGAAGATGCTCTCGATTGCGACAGACAAAACGGCTGCCGACGCACCCGTGGACCCCTGTGATCTGAGGATTTACTGAGAACCAGAAGGAGAGCTCCATCGGGTACAATGGCTCGACGTGATTAGAAAACGTGCTGCTACTATAATCTCCGTGCAGGCGCTCGCCGCACCAGGACACTTTGTCCTCACCTTCGACGACCCCGAGACAGCCCATGATGCTCGGCCCGGCCACTTTATCGCGGTGGCCGCCACCACACCCGCGAATGCCGGAAGCTCGATCCTGCGCAAGCCTTTCTCGATCTTTACCGTGGATAGAGAGGCCGGGCTCTGTACGGTTCTCTTCTCGGTCTACGGCCCCACCACAAGCACCATGGCACTCTACAAGCCCGGCGATAAGCTGGACTTTCTGGGACCGCTCGGAGGCCGCGTCTTCGATGCCGATCCACACGCCGATGTCCATCATGTCATGGTGGGTGGCGGCTATGGGGTTCCACCGCTGAACTTCTTGGCAAAGACGATCAAGGCCGCCAATCCAAGGGCAAAAGTCACGCTGATCTACGGCGCTCGTAGCGCCAACTTTCTAGTTGGCGACGAGGGGCTACGCGAGGTGGGCGTCGAGATTGTCGCCTGCACCGACGATGGTAGCTTAGGGGTGAAGGGAAAAGTCACCGACGGCTTAGCGCCTCTTCTGAGCGAGAACATCGCGGTCTATACCTGTGGCCCGACTCCGATGATGCGCGCCGTGGCAGAGCTCTGCACCGCAAATCACAAGCCTTGTCAGGTCTCGATGGAGACACCCATGCCCTGTGGAATTGGAATCTGTGTCGGGTGCGTGCTCAAGAAAGCCGACGGGACGTTCTCGCGCACCTGCACCGATGGCCCGGTCTACCCCGCGACGGAGGTCACATGGCAGTAAATCTTGAGGTGAAGATCGGCTCGCTGACCATGCGCACGCCCGTCACCACGGGCTCTGGCACGTTTGGTTTTGGCTCCGAGACCAAAGACTTAGTAGATCTGAGCAAGCTAGGCGCGGTCTGCGTCAAAGCCACGACCCGTGAGCGACGCCTGGGCAACCCACCTGCACGTATGTGCGAGACGGCCTCGGGAGTGCTCAATGCGATTGGCCTGCAAAACGGTGGCATCGAGAACTATCTCCTCGAAAAGCTCCCGTATCTGCGGCAGTTCGATGTCCCGATTATTGTCAATGTCCCTGGCGAGAACCCCGAGGACTTTGCCTACGTTGCCCGACGCCTCGCCGAGAGCGGGGGAGCGGATGCGATTGAGCTGAATATCTCGTGCCCGAATGTCTCCCATGGCCTCGACTACGCCACGCAGCCGCACCTGACCGCTGACGTGATCGCCGCGGTGAAGGCTGTCACGGATCTGCCGATTATCGCCAAGCTCTCGCCCAATGTGACCGACATTCGGCCCATCGCAAAAGCCGCCGAAGATGCGGGAGCGGATGCGATCTCGCTGATCAATACCGTGATTGGAACCGCCATTGATGCTCGCAAGCGCACGTTTAAGCTCGCCAACAAGACCGGTGGGCTCTCCGGCCCCGCGATTAAGCCGATTGCACTGCTGGCTGTCTACCGCGTGGCGCAGACGGTAAATGTGCCTATTATAGGGATGGGGGGGATCATGAACGCCACCGACGCTATCGAGTTTATCCTCGCAGGCGCAACCGCCGTGGCCGCAGGAACGGTCAATTTTGTCAATCCGCTGGCCGCTATCGAGATCGCCGATGGGATTGCGGACTATCTGGAGAAGAACGGCTTCACCGATATCCATGAGCTGATTGGAGCTGTCGAATGAGTACCCCCTTAACGTGGAGCAATCTTATTGCGTTTGCGACCACGGGCAACCCAAAACCAAATCGCGTTGTGGAAAAGACCGAGAGTGAGTGGCGTGCCCAGCTCACTGCTGAGCAGTTCTATGTCACCCGACAGCATGGCACTGAGCGAGCCTTTAGCTCAGAGCTCTGTAGCCGGTTCGAGGCGGGAATCTACGCTTGTGTCTGCTGCAATACGGTTCTCTTTGACTCCGCTGAGAAGTTCGACTCAGGAACCGGCTGGCCGTCGTTTACACAGCCGGTCGAGACCAACGCGATTGCCTACAATCTGGACGTTTCCCACGGGATGCAGCGGATCGAGGCGGTCTGCAACACCTGCCAGGCGCACTTGGGGCATGTCTTCCCGGATGGCCCCGCGCCCAGCCGCCTGCGCTACTGCATGAACGCGATCGCGCTGAAAAAGCAAGAGAGGGCAGTATGACAGAGCTTGCGACGTTTGGGGGGGGCTGTTTCTGGTGCACCGAGGCGGTCTTCCAGCAGCTACGCGGGGTGCACTCGGTGGTAAGTGGCTACACGGGGGGGCATGTCGTCTCGCCGACGTACAAAGATGTCTGTAGCGGACAGACGGGCCATGCCGAGGTGATCCAGCTTACCTTTGACCCCACCGAGATCTCGTACGCGGACCTTGTGGCGATTCATCTGGCGACCCATGACCCGACCACGCCGAACCGTCAGGGAGCAGATGTGGGAACCCAGTACCGCAGTGCGATCTACACCCACAGCCCCGAGCAGGCCGAGATCGCAAACCGCGTTCTGGACGAGCTTGCCCCTGCGTTTAGTGCGCCGATCACCACGGAAGTCGGTCCAATAGGGCCATTTTATCCGGCAGAGGCGTACCACCAGAACTACTACCAGACCAATCCGGGGGCGGGGTACTGCCAGGCGGTCATTAGCCCGAAGCTCATCAAAGCCCGCAAGCTCCTCCAAGACCGTTTGAAATAGGCACCTCGAGCCTGTTTTTTTGCGGAACTGGGTACAATAATACCTAAACCTATGCCTTACCGAAGTTTGCCCATTGGCGATAATGCGCCTGAAGAAGTCCATGCGGTGATCGAGATCCCGCGTGGCTCGTCCAATAAGTACGAGTACGACAAAGATTTGGGCGTCTTCAAGCTCGACCGTCCCCTCTACTCGCCCTTGTTCTATCCCTTTGACTACGGCTGGATCGCCGGAACCATGAGCGCCGATGGCGATGCGCTGGATGTTCTCGTGATCGGCTCGCACCCGACTTTTTGTGGCTGCGTCGTGAACTGCCGCCCGCTGGGGGTCTTGATGATGCGCGATGAAAAAGGGGCCGATGAAAAGATCCTCGCCCGCGTCGCCCACGATCCACGCTTTCATGGTGTCCGCAAGCTCGAAGATGTCCCTGAGCACTACTTAAGAGAGATCGAGCACTTCTTCGATGTCTACAAAACCCTGGAGAAAAAATCCGTCCAGATCGGCGAGTGGATGGACGTGGATCGGGCCAAAGAGATGATCAACACCTGTCGCCTCATCCACGGTGCAGTTTAATCCGCTATGCGTGATGAACTCCTTAAAATATTAGCGAACTTCCCCGGAAAGCGTGTGCTGGTAATCGGGGATCTTATGGCCGATGAGCATATCTGGGGCCATGTGAACCGCATCTCTCCGGAAGCGCCTGTGCCGATCGTGGAGGTGGAGCGTGAGACCTTTGTGCCGGGCGGCGCGGCCAATACGGCGGCGCAGCTTGTCGCTTTCGAGGCTGAGGTCTTTGTGGCGGGCGTGGTCGGTGACGATGCAGCGGGCGAGAAACTGCGTCAGGCGCTGAAGGCACTGGGAGCGGATGTGGCGGCGGTCGTGACCGCTTCTGACCGCCCGACCACGCGCAAGACCCGCGTGACGGCGGGCTCCTACCAGGGGGCGCAGCAGATCGTCCGTGTGGACCGGGAGAAGCGTGCGCCGCTGACCCAAGAGACTGAAGACGCGCTTATCGCTGCCTGTGAAGGGATCTTGCAGCGCGGCTGCGAGGCGATTTTATTTTCGGACTATCTCAAGGGCGTGCTCACCGAGACCCTCGTGGCGCGGCTGACGGCGCTAGCACGGGCGCAAGGAATTGTGGTGACGGCCAATCCCAAGCCCGCGAGTGTCGGGTTCTACAAAGACGCCGACTTGATCTCACTCAACCGAAAAGAGGCCGATGAAGCCAGCCGCACCACCCTCTTTGAGTCGCTAGATAACGGCATCTTTCACGACGCCGGGGCGCGTCTCAGAGTCGCGCTGGAAGTCCGTAATCTCCTGATCACCCGTGGCGCACGTGGCCTGACGGTATTCGAGCCGGAGCGCTTCGTGGATGTCGCCGCCGTGCCCGTCGAGGTCTTCGATGGCACTGGTGCGGGCGACTCCACGATTGCCGGAATCACGATGGGGCTTGCCGCAGGCGGCACCATCGAGCAAGCCGTGCGCCTCGGCAACGCCTCCGGCGGTGCCGTCGTCCGCCACGTTGGCGTCGTCACCGCAAGCCGGGAAGAAGTCGCTGCCCTGTTGGTGTAAGACTACGGAGGACTGAGCCAGCCGGTGGCGTTGGCGACCACTAAGCCGTCGTCGGGGCGGGTGTCTATGAGGACGAGAAGGAGCTTTTCGTCTTCGATGTGCCCGCCGATCAGATAGGGGGCTCCTGCGTAGCGGCCCTCTTGTGCGGCGCGGGCGATGTCGCGCAGGGACTTAGGCGAGAAGTTTGTCAGCTTCTCCCGAAGGTCGGTGGCCTTGTCGGGGGGGAGCGGGGTTCCGAGCGAGCGGCCCTCGTCCTCACTAAAGAAGACCTTGGCGAGCTGCGGGCGGATCAGGGCATCGTCGGGGGAGACGCGGGACTCGTCGCGGATGGGGAGCAGACCGATGGCGAAGTTTCTGCCGGGCCGATCCAGTGTCTCTAGCTGGCGTTTCAGTGTCTTGGCGGCGAGCTTTGCCGCGGTTTTGATCCGCTCATCACGCTCGCGTAGTTTGGTGGTATCAAGAGACGCTCCCTCGCCCGTGGTGAGCTTTGCATCGCACCAGACGCAGCCGGCGGCTAGCTTGACATGATCGCCAAACGCTCCCGTCGAGAACGTCGCTTTTTGCTTGAAATCATTGGCGTAGCGCACCACGAGCCGTAGCAAACGCACGCCTTTGACATCCACCTCGAGCTTCTGGGGGCGAAAGGTCTTTCCCCGGCCATCGTCCACAATCACCGGATAGAGCTTAGAGCGGTGCGCCTCGGAGCGGAAGAGGAGCTTGCTGTCGCCATAGACCTCAAAGTAGCAAAAACCGGTGCCCGCGCGCGTCTCTTCATCGTCGCGGCCCACGGTGGCCTCAAAGCGCAGGAACTTACCCTTAACCGGGATACTCATCCCGCATGCCTGCCCCGAGCCGAGAGGATCGTCTTTGACATCCACCGTCATGGCGTGCTCAAAGCGCTCGCCGTTGACAACTGCCTTGCGGGGTGAGAAAACCAGGTTACCGTCGTAGCGCACGCCAGGGGCTTTGAGAAGGCTCTCCAGCCAGACCGTGTCTTTAGGGTTTTCAAGGGGGTTATCTTGAACAAAGTGTCGGCGAGTCATCGCAAACCCTCCACGAAACAAAAGAGAAACAGTCCACCCGGCGCGATTCGAACGCGCGACCTTTGGCTTCGGAGGCCAACACTCTAATCCGCTGAGCTACGAGTGGGAACAGGCTATGAGTATACCTCTGGTTTGCAGGCGCTGCAAACGACTACTGCGGCCCGTTTTTCTGCCGCTGCTCTAGCTTCTGAAGCTCTTTTTGCGCTGCTTTATCTTGCTTTTTTGTGGCTATCGGGGGGCGCTGTTTAGGATCGTTGTTGTGCGTCAATATCCAGGCGACTAAGGCAACTACCGCCACGGTCCCAGTAGCAATGAGGGCGTACCAGAGATAGCCCACCACAAATGCCAGGAGCCAAAAAACGACCAAGAGCCCCACAAAGATCAGAATCAGGCGCAGGATCAGAGACATAGCCTATTGTACAACCGGAAATCAGGGGCTACGCAGCTTTTTGTTGTGGCGCTGCATCTGAGGTGAGGTATTGGGTGAGCTGGTGGGCAGGCATGGGGCGGGCGAAAAGATAGCCCTGGCCGTAGTCTGCTCCGAGCGTGTGCAGGCGCTCTTGCTGGCTCACGGCCTCAATGCCCTCTGCGGTGACGGCAAGCCCAAGGGTATCGGCAAGGGCGAGAATCGTGCGGATGATGGCCTCGTTCTGGGTGATGAGCTTGGGGTCGGCGTGGCTGAGGGCGCTAACAAAGCTCCGGTCAATCTTGAGGGCTTTTACCGGCAGGCGGCTGAGATAAGCCAGCGAGCAGTAGCCCGTGCCAAAGTCATCTAAGGTGAGGCGTACACCAAGCGCCTCTAGCTCATGCAGGCGGGCGATGCCACTTTCAATATCGCTCAGCAAGATGCTCTCGGTGAGCTCCAGAGTGAGAGCGCTGGGCGGCAGTCCCGTCTCTTGGAGTGTCGCTTGCACCATTGGGACAAAGTCGGCTTCGCGAAACTGTCGCTCAGAGACATTGACATTGACATGGAGGCTCCGATAGGCCAGGGAATCGCGCCAGTACACGGCATCGGTACAAGCGGCTCGCAGAAGGGCTACGCCAAGAGGAATGATAAGCCCCGTCTCTTCCGCGATAGGAATAAAGCGATCTGGAGGAAGATAGTTGCCCTCTTTGGTCTGCCAGCGTGCCAGGGCCTCGACCGCGACCACCGCACCCGTTTCCAGGGAAAGAATAGGCTGGTAGTAGGGCTGAATCTCCTCAGCTCGTAGCGCACGGCGGAGGGCGGCTTCCAGCTCAAAGCGCTCACGGGCATCCTGATCCATAATCGGGTCAAAGAATAGATACCCCGCTTTTCCGATTCCCTTTGCGTGGTGCATGGCGGTATTGGCGTTGCGGAGCAGGTCTATGGGCGGGCTGTGCTTTTCCAGCGCGACTCCAATACTCGCCGCAAGGAGGATCGAGCGGCCTTGCAGGGAGAGTGGTGCGTTCAGTGCTCGGGTCAGTTGCTCGGCGAGGCGATGAATGGCATCGGGACTGTGAAGGTGGGAGATTAGGATCGTGAACTCATCCCCGCCAAGGCGGGCAACAAGCCCTTGTGTCCCCATGACTGTGCGAAGGCGCGTTGCGGTCGCCGTGAGGACTTGGTCGCCCAAGAGATGCCCAAAGTTGTCGTTGATCAGCTTAAAGTTGTCGAGATCTATAAAAAAAAGACAGGCATTTTTAGGTTGCTCTTGTTGGAGCTGCTCAAGATACTCTACGAGCTGACGGCGATTGGCGAGGCCCGTGAGAGGGTCGTGCCTGGCCTGATAGGCGAGCTGCCCTTCAATGGCTTTACGCTCCGTGATATCGGTACAAACCCCCACCAGGTTCCAGCAGCCGGGAACGAGCTCCTCCACACTAATATCCTCGTTAAGCCAGCAGGTAGTGCCATCGTGGAGCTGGATTTGGTACTCTTGCTGGAAGCATGGCATGCCCGTCTGAAGGGCTTGGATCGTGTTGATATCTCTCTGGTAGCGCCCCTCAGCAGAGCAGGCATCAAGGAAAGCGCTTTCCAGAGACTGGCCTTCTGTGATGGCAAAAGGGAGCCAAGAAAGCGCCGCATGCGGTGCGATAAGGCGCAGGTCCCAGTGGAGGCAGGTGTCGGTTTCGGGATTAAAAAGGGGGGGAGTGGGGACAGTACTGGGGTCCTTGGGTAGCTCCAGCACCGTCGCCTGCCAGAGGAGGCAGTGTGCCTGCGAGACAGCCTTCTGTAAAAAAGCCGCGTCGTCTAGGGGGGTGCTACTATAGGTTCTACGATTCATGCCCACTGGGATTGTCGTCACATCGCTTGTATTTCTGCATAGTGAACTTTGAATGAGTGATACACTCGGTATCATGTTAACTACCCTCAAGCGCTACCCAGACAACCCGAAATCCAATCTCCAGGCATGGGACAGCGCCGATGAGCTTATTCTGAGCTACTTGGCTGCTTTTGATCTTTCTGAGAAGCGTATCTTAGTGATTAACGACGCGTTTGGTGCGCTTTCGTGTGCCCTAACCCAGGGCGAGCGAACGACCTACACGGACTCGTATGTGAGCCATCGTGCCCTCGTGCTCAACAGCAAAGGCGAGCGAGGGAGTATCAATAACCTCGATCAGCTCTCAGGAATCTATGATCTGGTGCTGATCAAGCTTCCGAAAAACCTCTCGTTTTTGGAAGATATTCTATGCCGACTTTCGCAGCATCTACAGGCGGGCTCCAAGCTGGTCTGTGGCGCAATGCTTAAGCATCTCTCGCCTGCCGTTTTTCCGCTACTGCAAAAGTACATCGGCGAGACCTCGACGAGCTTGGCGGAGAAGAAGGCGCGGCTGGTTTTTGCCGAGTTCCAGCGCGAGCCGGTGGAGTCGCCGTACCCGCTGGAAGTCGCGATCGAGGGCTTTGCGCACCCATTTACCAACCACTCTAATCTCTTTAGCCGTGAAAAGCTGGACGCGGGGACGAAGTTCTTGCTGGCGCATCTGCCGGAGGGAAGCTTTTCACGCATTTTAGACCTGGGCTGTGGCAATGGCATTTTAGGAATCGCGGCTAAGAGGCGCTCCCCCGAGGCACAAATTGTCTTTAGTGATGAGTCGCAGCTGGCGCTTCTGAGTGCGCAGGCCAACTACGCGAAGTACTTCTCCGACAGCCCAGAGCTGGTCTGGACCAATGGTTTTGAAGACCAGCCACGAGAGACGCTGGACTTGGTTTTGTGCAACCCGCCGTTTCATCAAGAGACCACCATCGGAGACTTTATCGCTTGGCAGATGTTTGTGGACGCGCGCCGGGCACTGAAAACCGGGGGGGTACTGCGGGTGATTGGCAACTCGCACCTGGGCTACCATCTCAAGCTCAAGCGCATCTTTGGCAAGAGCAAAATTATCGCCAGTAACGAGAGATTTATGATCGTGGAGGCAGTTAAAACCGCGCTTAAATGATACAATGGCGAACCATTGTTTGTTTAAGGCGGAGGGCATATGCCAAAGGTGAGTGGGCGGTTCGAGTTTGTGGGGCCACCAGCGGCGGGTGATCAGCCCAAAGCGATTGCGCAGCTTGTGGAGGGCTTGAATAAGGGCGAGAAACGTCAGACACTCCTAGGGGCGACGGGAACGGGGAAGACGCACACAATTGCGCGCGTGATCGCGGAAGTCCAGCGGCCTACTCTGGTGATGGCGCACAACAAGACCCTCGTGGCGCAGCTCTGCACGGAGCTGAAAGAGTTTTTCCCTAACAACGCGGTTGAGTACTTTGTCAGCTACTTCGACTACTACCAGCCCGAGGCCTATATCCCCCAGACCGACACGTTTATCGAGAAAGATAGCGCGGTCAACGAGGAGATCAATCGCTTGCGGCACTCCGCGACCCAGGCGATTCTCTCGCGGCGAGACACGATAATTGTGGCGTCGGTGTCGTGCATCTACGGCCTAGGCTCGCCCAAAGAGTACAAGAACACGGTGGTCTGGTTCGAAGTGGGGCAGGACTGCGACCGCGATGAAGTCTTGCGCCGCTTAGTGAGCATGCAGTTCTCGCGAAACGACATTGCGCTGACACTGGGGACATTTCGTGTCAAGGGCGACACGCTCGATATCCAGCCCGCCAATGAGGAAGTGATCTACCGGATCGAGTTCGACTGGGACATGGTCAAGCGCATCACGGCAATTGATCCGGTGACGGGCGAGACCCTCAGCGAGCGCGACGAGCTCTCGATCTTTCCGGCAACCCACTGGGTGAGTGACCC
The DNA here is from genome assembly GCF_964826245.1 of Armatimonas sp. Lineage (NCBI taxonomy): Bacteria > Bacillati > Armatimonadota > Armatimonadia > Armatimonadales > Armatimonadaceae > Armatimonas > Armatimonas sp. The sequence goes on from NZ_CBAYMC010000017.1 coordinate 13,696, forward strand.
TGAAAAGATCGAGGAAATTGTCGCTAAAATCGAGAGTGAGATGGAAGCGCAGGTCAAGAAGTTCGAGGCCGAGGGCAAGCTGATCGAGGCGCAGCGCATCCGCCAGCGCACCAATTTTGACATGGAGATGGTGCGCGAGATGGGCTTCTGCTCGGGGATTGAGAACTACTCGCGCTGGTTCGATGGCCGCGACCCCGGCTCGCCGCCCAACACGCTCCTGGAGTACTTCCCCGAGGACTTCCTGATGGTGCTCGACGAGAGCCACCAGACCATCCCCCAGCTCAACGCCATGTATGCAGGCGATAAAAAGCGCAAGGAGACACTGATCGAGTACGGCTTCCGCCTGCCCAGCGCTGCCGACAACCGCCCGCTGCGCTTCCAGGAGTTCGAGAAGCAAGCGCCGCAGCTCATCTATGTCTCCGCTACGCCTGGCCCCTACGAGCGCCAGACCTCCAGCCGCGTTGCGGAGCAGATCATCCGCCCCACCGGCCTGATTGACCCAGGCATTATCATCCGTCCTACCAAAGGCCAGATTGACGATCTTCTCGGAGAGATTCGCGACCGAATCGAGAAGCATGAGCGCATCTTAGTCACGACGCTCACCAAGAAGATGGCGGAGGATCTGACAGAGTATCTGGTGGAGCTAGGCATCAAGGTCCAGTACCTGCACTCCGATGTCCACACCCTGGAGCGCTCAGAAATCCTCAGAGATCTTCGTCTTGGGGTCTATGATGTGGTGGTAGGGATCAACTTACTGCGCGAGGGCCTTGACCTGCCTGAAGTCTCGCTCGTGGCCATTCTCGATGCCGACAAAGAGGGGTTTCTGCGCTCGGAGACCAGCCTGATTCAGACCATTGGCCGCGCTGCCCGAAACTCTGAGGGAATCGTGCTGATGTACGCCGATAACATCACCGGCTCGATGCGCCGTGCCATTGACGAGACCGACCGTCGCCGTGCGATCCAAGTGGCGCACAACACCAAGCACGGCATCACTCCGACCACGATCAAGAAAGCCGTCCAGGACGTGCTCGCGGCCAAGCAAGTCGCAGAGGCCAAGAGCTACTACAAAGTCACCAAAGAAGTCGCCCCCGAGTCGCTGCCCCTCGATCAGCTTCTCCTCGCCCTCACCGACATGGAGAAAGAGATGAAGCAAGCCGCCAAGAACCTAGATTTCGAGCACGCCGCGCTCCTGAGAGACGAGATGAGTCGCCTCAAAAAACTCTTGCCTAGTGAGATGAAGAAGAAGTAGCATACGCCGAAGGCTACGCCACGACTTGGTTCTTGCCGGCACGCTTGGCCATATAGAGTCGCTTATCTGCATGATCAAGCAGGTCTTCGTTACTGAGCAGATCGGCAACCCCGATGCTAACGGTCAGAGTTAGTCCCGGCACGAGGCTATTCCAGTCGTGCGTGGCGATTGTCATGCGAAGGCGCTCTGCAAGGAGCCTTGCATCTGGCAGGGGGGTCGCAGGGGTGAGGATCACAAACTCATCACCTGCCTGCCTCACGAGGATATCGCTTGTACGGCTGGACTGACGTAAAAGATTGGCAAAGGCTAGTAGCACGAGATCACCCACGCGATGGGAGTGCTGATCGTTGACCTGTTTAAAATCATCAATATCAATCAAGATCACGCTCAGGGGCAGCTCATAGCGCCGTGCGCGGGTGAGCTCACTCTCTAAAAACCGGCTTAAGTAGCGGCGGTTGTAGAGCTGGGTGAGGGGGTCTTCGAGCACTTGCTGGCGTAGGTTCTCGGTCTCGTGGCGTACACGCTCGATTTCTTGTTGTGCTAGCTGGCTCTGAAGGCGGTGCTGAGCCGACTCTTGGTGAAACTGGGCGTAGAGGCTGTGGAATGTCTGGTAGTGGGTGAGTGCCTTGGCGAGATTCCCTTGGAGCTCGTAGCCTTGGCTGAGCTTCTGATGAATCTCGCTCTGGATAAAGCGCCGGTTGTGTGTTTCTGCCTGTGAGAGCGCTTGTTGCAGCCAGTGGCAGCCCTCCACCGCCTGGTTTTGCTGGACCAAGAAGCTCCCTAGTGCCTGATAGGCACTGAGCTGTGGCTCGGGCAACCCGATCTCATCAGTGAGCTGCTGGGCGGCACGCAGGGTAAGCTCTGCTTGTTCTTGGTCTGTCTGAGAGCACCCCAGCGCGACCAAGGCAGCGGCTTCTAAAGACTTATTCTGCTGCGATAGCGCGATTGTCATGGCACACTTGGCGGCAACGACGGCTTCCTCGTACCGTCCGACAGCTCGCAGCGCACTTGCATAGTTAATCCGTGTGTTACACCGATACGTGGCTGATGCGGTTGCTTCATCGGGAGCAAGAGACTCTTCAAAATAGCGAATCGCTTCGGTGGGTTGCCCACACTCGAGATACACCATTGCGATATTACTAAGAATTTGCGCCTTCTGATCTGGGTTTTCTTTGGTAAGGTCAAGGGCCTCTATGAGGCACACAATTGCTTCGCCATAGTTGCTCAAGCTTCCATGAAAAGCCGCCAGCGTGTTTAAGCTCATCCAGAGCCCTTTGCTGTTTTTTATCTTTCGTAGTATCTGAACGGACGACTCCATGGTCGCGATCGCTTCGGAGTAAGCGCTTTGATGCTTTAAGGCAACGGCTTTGCCATGCAGGCACTGGCTGACGAGTAAGAGATCATGGGTTTGCTGAGCTAGTGGTAGCGCTTCCTGGAAATCACTCTGAGCCGCGGCTATATTGCCCCGAGAGCCTTGCGCCATCGCCCGAGCACGCAGGGCCTTGGCGAGAAGGTGTGTTTGCCCCGTAGAGCGGGCTTGAGCCACTGCCTCTTGGGCGAGCAGGAGTGCCGCCCCCGCATCCTGGCTCATCAGGGTGTGGGATTGTTCAAGGAGTGTTTCGAGCGATGCTTGCTCAGGAGAGGCAGACGAAGACATGGCGTATTCTTGTAGAGAATTGTCGGTTTTCCTATTCTTGAACATTAGCTTAGTACGCTTCCACGGTACAATAGAGGCGCTATGTCAACCCCTGTCAATGCCCCTGAGTATCCCGAAGTATCCGAAACAACCGCCCGTGAGATGGGTGTCAATGCGTCTGAGTATGCTCAGATTCAAGAAGTCTTGGGCCGTGTCCCCACCTACACTGAGCTAGGAATGTACGCCGTGATGTGGAGCGAGCACTGCGGCTACAAGTACAGCCGCCCCGTGCTCAAGCTCTTCTCCGAGTACAAGAAAGCGCAAGAGTCCGGCGCTCTGGAGAACGCGGGAAGCGTCGCGCTGGGCGACACGGGCTGGGGCGTGGTCTTTAAGATGGAGTCCCACAACCACCCAAGCGCGGTCGAGCCGTTTCAGGGCGCTGCCACCGGAGTCGGTGGGATTCTGCGCGATATCTTCACCATGGGCGCACGACCCATCGCGAGCCTGAACTCCCTGCGCTTTGGCCCCATTGAGGGCAACGACGCCACCGCGATTCATAACCGCTACCTCTTTGAGCACGTGGTTTCTGGAGTGGGAAGCTATGGTAACTGCGTGGGAGTTCCCACCGTGGGCGGGGAGATTTACTTTGACCCCTGCTACAACGGCAACCCGCTGGTCAATGCGATGAGCATCGGCATTGTGAAGCTGGACTCGATTGCCTCCGCGAAGGCCAAGGGGATCGGCAACCAGGTGCTCTATGTCGGGTCTTCGACGGGGCGCGATGGGATTCACGGAGCGACTTTTGCCAGTGTGGAGCTCTCCGAAGAGTCCGAAGCGAAGCGGCCCAACGTGCAGTGCGGCGACCCGTTTATGGAGAAGCTGCTCATCGAGGCGACTCTAGAGGCGCTGGCGACCGGCGGGATCGTCGGGATTCAGGACATGGGTGCGGCGGGGCTGACCTGTGGCACGAGTGAGATGAGCGCCAAGGGCAGTCTGGGGATGACCATTGATATCCAGAAAGTGCCACGTCGCGAGACCGGGATGAATGCCTACGAAGTCTTGCTTTCCGAGAGCCAGGAGCGAATGCTGGCCGTGGTAGAGCAGGGCCGCGAGGAAGAAGTCGCGGCGGTGTTTCATAAATGGGGCCTCAATGCAGCCTATATCGGGGTGATGACCGAGACGGGCAATGTCCAAGTGTGGGATGGCGAGCGCCTAGAGGCCGATATTCCCGCCAAGTCGCTGGCGGATGAGTGCCCGACGTACTACTTAGACGCCGCCGAGCCGGAGTACATCGCCCAAGTCCAGAGCGCGGATTTCTCAAGTTTGGCTGAGCCCGAGAGCTACGGCGACGTTCTCCTAAAATTACTCTCGACGCCCAGTATCGCCAGCAAGCGCTGGGTCTGGGAGCAGTACGACACGATGGTTCAGACTCAGACCGAGGTTCTTCCGGGGCGTGGTGATGCGGCAGTGCTGACCATCCGTGAGGCCAACGGGCGCAAGATCGCGGCGACCACGGACTGTAACCCGCGCTTCTGCTACTTAGACCCGTTTGTGGGAGCACAGCTTGCCGTCGCCGAGGCGGCGCGCAATCTCAGCTGCGTGGGAGCTGTCCCCGCTGCCCTCACGGACTGCCTGAACTTTCCCTCGCCCGAGAAGCCCGCGGGGTTCTGGCAGTTTAGGCGCGCTGTGGAAGGGATGGCGCAAGCCGCAGACTTTTTCAAGACCCCCGTTGTCTCCGGTAACGTCAGCTTCTACAACGAGACCCCTGAGGGCGCGATCTACCCGACCCCAACCGTGGGCATGGTGGGCGTGATCCCCGAGGGAGTCGAGCCGATGGGCCTGGCGTTCCAAAACGACGGTGACTTAATCTATCTCTTGCGCCCTATCGGTACGGAGAGCGCAACGGGAATCGCGGGGAGCGAGTACCTCTACCGCGTTTTTGGCCGCGCCGAGGGCAAGCCAGAGCTGGACTTAGCCGCCGAAGCGAGTGTCCAGAAAGTCGTCCGGGAAGCGGTCGCCGGAGCACTGATCCAGAGCGCCCACGACTGCGCGGAGGGCGGCTTCATGACCGCCGTCGCCGAGAGCTGCCTGGCGGGCAACAAAGGCGCAGAGATTCGCTTCGCCATCACGGATTTCGTCGGGAAAGATGGCAACGATCTTCCCTGGAGCACCGTGATGTTTGGCGAGTCGCCCAGCCGCATCGTCGTGACGGTTAAAGAAGGCACGAAAGAGCAAGCGGCGCTCCTTGATCTCTGTGAACAAAACGGCGTTGAATCTGTCTTTATCGGTCAGGTGAAGGGCAGCAACAAGCTCGATGCCGCCGGACTTCTGGAGCTTTCTCTCGATCAGCTTCGTGAGGCCTTTGAGGGAGCGATTCCAAAAATTATGGGTAAGTGAAACGAGCCTTCCTGCCGATACTTTGGGGAGGAAGGCTTTTTTATGTGGATCTACAGCAAGAAATCAAGCGCGGCATTTAACATCAACCATGTCGCCCGATTGTTTATCGAAGTGACGGGAAGTGGCGCGGCGCTAAAAGTGGAGATTGCCGGAAAGCCACAGATGCTGGCCTACTTCGATGATAAAGAGATGGCCCAAGTCGCGCTTCTCGATATCCTTGCCAAGCGCGAGCTAGGGATTCCTCTAATGCGAATGTAGTACAATAGGATTGTGAACTTCCCTGACCTGCACCGCCACTTGGGGGGCGCAACTCACCCCCGCATTCTCTGGGGCTGGATTGAGAAGCACGGTCGGGAGACAGCGATCGCGGCGCGGCTCCGGGAGCGATTCCCGGACTACGCCGCGTTTTCGTATTTTTTCAACCGTCCCTTCACCGATCTGGCGGACTACCTCACCGTGCACCATCTCGTGGAGGAGCTGCAGGCGCAAGAGCTTCCCTACTTCACGCACCGAGCGGTGCGCGGCGCGGCGGTCTTTGAGGCGCTGGACTACCTAGAGCTGCGCTTCAACCCCTACAAGCGCACGCCCTATAGTCTTCCCGAAGCCGAGCGCCTCGCGCTCATGCCCGAGGCGGCCCAGCAGGTGATCCGCGCCGCCCAGACCGAGTTTCCCATTCGCACGGCGTTTATTCTCTGCATGGACCGGGGCTTCTCGCCTGCGCTGAACCGTCAGATTATCGCGCTGGCACACGCACTGCCCGAGGTCGTTGCCGTGGACCTCGCCGGCCCCTACCAGCCTGGCGGCCCGACTCTGAGCCAGTGGGCGGAGCTCTACGCTGAGGCAAAGGCGCTGGGGCTGCACACCACCGCGCACATGGCCGAGTCCGACCCGACGGACATCCACTCCAGTCTTTTCCCCTACTTAGAGCGCATCGGCCACGGCATCCAGATCGCCCTCCACCGCCCGGAGTTGCTCCCCGAGCTTGCCGAGCGCGGGATTTGTTTAGAAGTCTGCCCGACCACGTACTTGCGCACCAACACGCTTCAGGATCTATCGGAGCTACGCCCCGTCTTCGAGCGCTGTGCTGAAGCAGGTGTTCCCATCTCCATCGCCACAGATAACCCCGCACTCCATGGAGAAGCCGGGAAGCTGGTCAATGAGTATGAGAAGCTCGTCCGCGCCGAAGCTATTCACTTCAACGACATTCTTGAGTATGCTGCTGTAGGCTATAAATTTGCATTTGGCAGAGTCGCCTAGCTGCCCGGCTCGTCAGTAACCAGTACCTGAACGGGCTTACGACCGTTTATGGCGCTTCCTACATCCAGTACGATACAGAAGCCATAGCCCTCTACCCAGAGGCGCGAGCGCAGCGGAATGACTTTTGGATCTACAGCAACCGTGCCGTACCCCACTTTTGTTCCTAGCTTTGTTCGATCTCCCCTGCGCCTCCGATACGAAAGCGCAGCCGGGTGTAGTTTATGGGAAATGGGGGCGACAGTGCCGTCCCCGTCCCCGACTCGATCCGTCGGTCTCCGGGGCGCGCCAGGGGGCGCATCTTGGGAGCCATCAGATCTTGTCCGGCGTGCTTACGTCCTCCTGAGCGGGGCGCTCCCCAGGTATCTGACCACTCCGCTCCTTTGATAACGGGAAAGATCATCGCGGGAGGTGACTGTGCCGACGCTAGTTGCTGTGCCAAGGCTAGCAGGGGGATGAGTGCTAGGCAGACGCTCTGCCTTCGTAATCTCGTATTAATGGCGGCTACCAAACAGTTGCACCCAGTACGCACCCGCCTGACCGATTCCTATGTCCTGGTACTCGCGCCGCAGAATATTTGCCCGATGTCCTGTGCTGCCCATCCAGCTCTGCATTACCTCCTCGGCAGTGCGCTGGCCCATGGCGATGTTTTCACCCCATGAGCTGCCTCGATAGCCTGATCTTTCCGCCCTATCCCTCGGCTGGCTACCATCAGGGCCGGTGTGAGAGAAGTGTCGCTCTCTTGCCATAAGGACAGCATAGTCCTGTGCGGCTTTCATAAGAGCCGAGTGTGCCCGAAGTAAAGGAAGAGCCATCTTGGTTCGCTCGTCATTGGTGCGCCGAAGGACATTCTGTATGGAAGGAGGGAGTGGCACCTCGCCCTTCGAACTTACTGCCGTCGCACCAGTAACCTCCACAGTGGCACGATCAGTTACGAACTCCTTCCCCGTGGCCATATCCCGCCGCACGGTTGCGAACACATGCTGCCCTGGAGAGAGCTCGCTGCGGGTCAAGGAGAGCGTCGGGCTCCCCATCGTTGGCTCGGTGATATCACGTCCATCCAGTGTGATGAGAGTTCGGATGCTGGCACTACGCGGCACCGGGTCGGCAGAGACTTCAATAACGAGATTGCCAAGAGTGAAGTCCCATTGTGTCGGTAGCCCTATGAAGCGCATGGCACCTGCTGAGACTGCTCCAGAGACCGATGGCAGCGCAGCTATCTCTCGACCTATCCCGCCCCGGGCGATCTCGTTTGCTAGAAGAGTTTTTAACGACGTTCCTACTTTTTTACGGGGATTGGAGGTCTCGATCTCTAACGATTGTGGGTGGCCGATCCAGGCGATACGTCCCGCACCATTCACGATAAAAGTGCAGGGAATTCCATTGCGCCCGGCGGCAGCCATCCAGTTGCGAAAAGCGATTCCACGTGGGTCATGGGCAATGGCCAGGTTCTTCAAGCCCGGGTTACTCTCGATATAGCGGCGGACGATATTGGGATCGCTCTCGGTACTGAGGGCCGCAAACGTCAGCGCTGGGTAGCGCATCTGGAGCTGTGCAAGATGTGGCAGAGTCGCTCGGCAGGGTGGACACCAAGTCGCCCAGAAGTCCAAGACGTAGCCGCGTCCCGACACAAAGCCAGGGACACTGCCATGAAGAAAAACTACCCCCTCAAGCGAGGGGGCTAACGAGCCAGCTGCGAGTTCTACCATGATTGGATTTCCTTTTTCGAGATTATACAACCCATTATAGCAGTGAGCGCCGAAACTTATTTCTCTACCATTTACCTTGCTGCGAAACCGTAATGTTGAGAGAATTGCATCACTTATTACGCGGGAGGCTTTGAAAAAATTCCATAAACTGAACCAAATGTCGTGGACGAGAACGAAACTCCAGGGCTGTCAATATCCGTGAGTGTCAGCCCATTGATATTAAAACGAAATAGTTTATTGTTAGCATGTACAAAGAGAACATTATCTCCCTGATTGATAACATTTTGACCCACTGCAAGGCTTCCTTCCATAGATGTTACAGTCTTCATCGCTGTGAGTGCTCCACCACCCGTCGCCAGACTATATAACGTATTACTTTTTTGTTCGGAAAGGCACAATGATCCATTTGGAAGTAAAACGATTCCGCGGAAAGCATAATTACTTGTTGTGAAAACATTTGCAACTATATCTTTCACAAATGTCAATGAATCACCCGTTACTTTGAATTGACAGATTTTCCAGTAGCTTCCATTAGAACCAAGTACATAAATGTTTCCTGCGCCATCTGTTGTACATCCATACACACTGGAGAGATTTCCATAGGTGCTTTCTGCAAGAGTGGCAGCAGGAGTTAATTTTTTCCCTGCTACATCTAAGAGATGAACCGCTGCTGAGGTGACAGTGAAAGTTCTACTCCCTGGCAATCCTAGGACAAGATAAACAGGATATCCGAGCGAGTCGCCCGGTAGAAACTGAGCTGTCCCAGGACGCAAAGCGTAGACAAAATTACCGCTGCCTCCATAAATAGTTCCATCACTACCGAGAGCAAGAGGAGAGGAGTACTCGGTGCCGACTTGGGGAAGAGTGACGCCTGTTAGTGCCCCTGTACGGGAGTCTAACGAGACAAGATGGGGTGTGCCAGAATGTGAGACGTATAACGTTGGTGCTGGAATTTTACCATCACTGGTTTTAATATCTCCTGTCTTAAAGACTACCTTGGTGGTACCTCCTCCAAAATTGGCGACGAGCTTTCCTGTGCCTGTGTTGGTGGGGGTAAAATCTCCTGATGCTCCAATATTTCCCATACCTCCCTCTACAGACCACAGAGGGCGCCAGTTCTCGAAAGTTCCTCCGCTTGTGACGACTTTTGATTTTATGGTGTAGGTTTGCCCAATCTTATAGGTTCCGTTATAGCCATCTGCTGCGGGGAGAATGAACTCTACCCTGGTAATAGTCAAGCCTGCGGGAAGTAAACCTGCCGTCTCTACCGACGTTGTTTCAATTTCTTGTTTAACAGTAATGGGAATCTGAACTGGAGCCGTCGCACTATCCGTTGAGGTGATTTCAACCGTATAATCTCCCGGTGCGACATCAACCACATACTTCCCCGATGAATCTGGTGTGACTACCTTAACAGTATCTCCTTCGGCTCGCCCACCAGATAGAACGATTTTGATCGCAACACGTATGTTGTCAAAAGCAGCAGAGATATTATCAACGCGAGTCAAGTAGCCCTGAACTTTTCGAGTCAGGACACTTGGAGGGGGTGGATCTGTCGTTGAATCGCCTCCCCCTCCACCGCATCCAGAGAGTACGCCTAGGTAGGACAGCGATAGTAACGACAGTGAAAGAAAGTTTTTACGTGTGGTGTTCATAAGGGGATCTTTTTGGTTTCTTTAATTTAAGGATTTATATAGGGGTACGATTAAATTATTCTAGTGAACTCTCGTCTCGCGATGGTTCTGATTTTATAGCCTTTATTTATTATTTTTAATAATTCTTGTTTTTCTTTCCATTCATTTCTTATTCTGAAATCACTTTTGTACTCGCCAGTAATTAATAATGATTTATTTGATTCGCATTGTTTTGCTCTAGCAAGGCATATTACTTTCTTGGTTTTGAATAAATCGCCAAAAGCACCGGCAGATTCTTCGTAAATCTCGAAATCTAATGCCATAGTAAATCCGTCACTTGTGCCTTTGTCAATCAAAAAACCTTCTTTCGCGTCTACTGCTAGTATTGAGGCCGAATCCATAAAGGTAATAACTAAATGTTCTGCTACAAAGCGTTTAGATGACTTTGTGATTGCCGTTTGTAGAGCAATTTGAGGTGTTTCTGAACGCTCTCCCTCTATGCTACGGTATGAAAGTACAATCTCGCTTGTTGCGAGACTTGTTAATGTGTAGGAAATAGTTACTTTCATTCCACCCTTTGCATCTGCTGAAGCATCGTCTACTAAAGCATAAAGAATATATTCGACACCTAGTTTTTTTGCAGCATTGTTAATCTCTTCTGTATCTGTAGATTTATTTAAATCGTTTTGTTTTAATATGTTTGATATCTCACGTCTTTCTACTAGAGTAAATTTGCTTGTGGTGGATATGTCAGATTTTAGGGCATTTTCAACAATCGAAGTTATTGATTTTTGCTCGGAAAGATTGTTGAATATAGATCCTTTTAGATCTTGTTCACCTATGACGGCAATTTTTATTTTTTTAGATTGAAATTTCATTTGATTCCTTTTTGAAATAGTCATTAATAGGGTAGGAATATCTCATCCTACCCTTCCTGAGTTTATCTATTTACCGCGAACGCGCCACAGTTTTAGGACAGCAATTTGATCGCAGGAAGCGTTTAAATCAACCCAGGTTTGCTGCCCTACCCAGTCACGAGGGATGGTGCGTGTGAACGTGGCGCGCCCTTCGGCATTTGTTGTGACGAACCACGAGGGGACACGAACCCCGTGACGCCCAGAGAACCAGAACTCGATCTTAGCGTTCTTAACAGGTTTACCATTCTGTGTCGCGGTTACACTGAACTGAGCAGCCTGACCAAATCCAGGGTTGTTCGGTTGGATGGGGGCGATATCGAGAGCACCAGCTTGGGCAAATGCTACAGATACAAGTGAAGCGATTGCCATAGTAAAGAGAACTGCCATACGGTTCACTTGGGACGTGTTCCAATCGGTACGCGGCGTGTCACAACGCCATTGGGGGCGATGGGATCAAAGACTTCAACGAGCACGTTGTCAAAATTAGGATCGTCAGGTATGTCAAACTCACGCTGAAAAGGAATGGTTAGCTCACCCTGGAAGACCTTTCGGTTTTTTGAGCTTACACGGGCTTCAAGAGTGAACTGACACTTGCACTTCTTGGTAAATGAGGGGTCGTCAATAGAAACACGGAACTTCTCTGTACGAGCAACTCGGTCGGTTACCATATCGTTGCCATTACGAACCACACGACCACCACCCGGGCCACCATTTTCAATACGAACCCAACCGGAACCTGATGAGTAACCTGGGACTTTACAGTGAAATTTAATCTTAACCGGGGCTTGGGCCTGAACAGCAAGAGAGACTAAAAAAGGAACACAAGCGGCTCCTAAAATAACAGATAGACGACGAACATGCATCACTTAAGGTACTCCTTTCCGAATACAATCCCATCATAATTCATAGGGTGTTGTACGGGTGTTGTACATGGTGTACTTTGGTGAAAACCAGTGAAGGTTTTAGAACCTCACCTCACGAATCTTTCTTTGATGGCAAGCTGGTATCTCTCTGTCATGGGCTCTCCCATACTCATTGATCAAAACGCTGATCCCGATAGGCAAGTTCGCTTTCGCTATCGAGATACATGGGTGTTGCTGGCATCTCTGGTGCTAGAGCCTGGTACAAACCGCCGAGAGGCGCTGATTCTGCGACTGGCACTTGATGGGGAACAGACGGGGCGCGATAAGCTGCGCTTTCGCCTGAATGATCTGCGCCACGGTGCGCCTAATCGCCAGAAAAACAGTCAGAGCTTTTGTGGGATTGGGGCTACGAGTGTGCTTGCGGATACAGAGACGGTAGCACTTCACCGTGGGCTTGTTCGCAGTGACTTTCAGGATGTGGAGGCGGCACTGGAGCTAGCGGCTCAGCTTGCAACACCTGAGCAGAGAGTTACTTGCCTGCGCGACGCGGCGGCACTGCTCCGGGGTGGGTTTCTGGAGGGCTACGAGCTGCCGGGCGAGGGAGATGGCTGGCTGGAGCGGATGCGCTTTGAGGCGGAGCGGCTTTCGGCAGAGGTTTGGTTGCAGCTGGCACATGCGTTGGATGCAACGGGTGAGCGTCGCGGGGCGTTTGATGCAGCGCGTAAAGCCTATGTCCTGCGCCCGGAGCACCCTGAGACGCTGGAGCTACTTCTGGATCTCTCGGATGGGGCACGGGAACACGAGGAAGTTCTCCAGCTCTCCAAGCGCTTAGGAGTGGAGAAGCTTCTGCCTTGTCTCGAGGAGCTTGAGCGTGATGGAGTTTCTCTGACAATTACCGAGGAAAGTGTGCTCCGTGAAGCCATTCGGGTACGTCTTGCACAGCTCTCTCAAGAAGTCACACGGGGACTCAAGGCGATTAGTGGCTTTCCACAGGCCTTCACTGCATCACAAGCCCTGGCTATTTGCGATCTCTCGGTTGAGACTCTGGAGCGAATCACACGTGCCTTCCCCCTGCGAAAAGAGGAGAATCGTTATGCTCTGCTTCCCGCGATCCGAGCCGCATTTCAGAGCACACTCTCGGAGCAAGAGAGACAGCACTTTCACGAGCGCCATAGTCTCTACTGGTGCACTACAATAAGCTCTCCTGAGGCTCATGACTTCCGCAAAGTGGCACGGCAGGAAGATAAAGAGAATCTTAAGCTCGCAGCGAGCTGGTATCTGAAGCATGCTCCCCAGCGTGAGGGGGTCATTTTCCTGCAGTACTACTGGCATAGTCATAACTATCCTTGTTCTGCAAGTGAGGTCAAGCAGAGTGAAGCCTACTTGCAGCGTGCTATGGAGGAGCTAACTCAGGATACGGCTCAGCTTGCTTCACAACTACTTGGAAGTCTTGCTGTTTATCGGCAGGATTTTTCTCAGGCAATATTCTGGCTTCGTGTGGCCGTGGAGCGCTTCAGCTCTATCCCTGAAACCTCTTGGATCGAACTTCTGATTGCCTCGCATCATGCCCAACAGGATGAAGTTTTTGATGAGACTCTCGTCTATATTCCTGACCTGAAGGTTCCATGGGAGAGCGTACAGTTGCACTTTCATATTGCCGAAAATCGTAGGGCTCGCCACCGATTTACCGAGGCACTTGAGCATAACGATATCGCTCTTGAGATGCAGAAGACTCTGGATACCCTGAAGCCCCATGATGGCACTCTGCATGGCACTCTGCCTGTTCTCTGGGGGCAGCGTGGCTCGATTCTACAAGCGCTAAAGCGTGTCGAGGAAGCGGAGCATTGCTGGGATACCGCTCTTATTGGGTACGAGGTGCACAAGAACCAGGGAGGGATTGCAGAGTGTTACCAGGCACTGGGCCAGCTTGCAGCACAGTCGGGGCGTGTGGGGCTGGGAATCTCTTTAGTGCAGCAGGCAATTGCCACGTTTGCGGAAGTGGGCAATGAAGGAGCGGTCGCAGCGGCTCAGGGAACGCTAGGGGATATCTTACGAGCACGTGGAGAGATAAAGGAAGCCCGCTCACTCTATGAGAAGGGCCTTGCCTTCTGGAAAGAGCGCGACCACCCCCGCTGGATCGAGATCTTTGAGGCCCGACTCACAAAACTTGAAGACGTTTCCGGTACACTCTAAGGCATGGCTACTTTCTCACCTACCTCGCGCCGCTTGAAGCTGGCAGCTACCACTTTTGTCTTTGCGCTTGCTACCACCACTCTGCTTTGGAGCCAGGGGCGACGCTTTGGGAAAGAGGAAGCACTGCGACCTACTGCCGCCCCGACAGCGGCTCCCTCGATCTTTACCGAACCGGTATCCGACTATAGAGCGAAGCTGGAGGAACTAATGACACGACAGACAGTGGTGGTGACACACGAAGAGAAGCGCAAGCTGGCGGGAGAGCTGGTCGAGCTGGGACGCGGTGCGCACTTTCAGAACCAGGGAGAAGGGAAGCTCTCTCTACAGGCTTGGGATACGGCACTCCAGCTCTTTCGCGAGGTTGGGGACGCCCCCGGCGAGGTTGATATCTTGCTCAATCGCGCGACAGCGGTGGGGATGCTGGGCAAGCCTGACGAGGCGGAGCACAACCTGCGGCAGGCACTGGAGAGAGTGCCGAAAATCCCACAGAATGATTTACAGCAGGCGGCAGTGCTTCATGCGCTTGGTCAGCGGGTGGGGACGAGTGGGCGCTACGACGAAGCGCGGGGCTATTTAGATCGCTCCCTTCAGATTCGTCATCGGCTTAAGGAAGCCAATGGAGAGGCTGATTGCCTTGCGGCGCTGGGGCAGCTGAGCTATGAACAGGGGCAGTCCGCGCAGGCACGTCTACTCTTGGAGCAAGCGGCACAAGGTTTTGCCCGACTCGGGAAAGTCCCCGCACGGGCAGCAGTGCTGGGATCGCTTGGGGATGTCGCACTGGCGGAGGGCGATATTGAGGAAGCGGAAAAGCTCTATACCGAAGGTTTGAGTGTTTGGAAAGAGGCGAAGCAAGATTTCTGGGTGGGGCGGTTTTTGGCACGAACAGCACGAGTGGCTCTGGCAAAGAAAGAACTGGAGAAAGCGAAGAGGCTTGCGGAAGAAAGT
>NZ_CBAYMC010000018.1:0-28169 GCF_964826245.1 Armatimonas sp.
CTTTGGGGAGGGCTTTCACTCCGGCAAGCACGGCCAGTCCCTCCTCCCCGACTCCCTCCGCTGGCTCTGGCGGAAGTAACAAACCGTTGCGGGTGCAAGAGAATATATGATAGAATCCCTCTGCAATCGTGGGGGGATGTTTTCTCTCACAACTGACATTAGGCGCAATACCAAGCGAGCCTCCCGGCGCGCTTTTTTTATTCTGTGCCGAAAAACTACTCTGTGGAGGGAGACGACCGAAGATGAACGCGGAATTTATAGAGGCCCTGCGCCAGCTCGAGCGCGAGAAGGATATTCCCTTCGATACCCTATGGGGGGCACTTGAGGCAGCAATGTCTACGGCCTATAAAAAGACGCTGGGTGTGGATCATGAGGTCAGCCTGCGGATCGAGCACGTCTCCGGGAAACAGCCGATTTACTTTCGCCGCCGTGTGGTCGTCGAGAATGTCGTCAATCCCCACGGCGAGGTTAGCCTAGCCGAGGCCCGTGCCAGCAATGCCAAGGCAGAGCTTGGAATGTTTATCGAGGATCGCCTCGGGGATCGGGACATGGAGCGCATGAGCCGGATCGCTGCCCAGACCGCCAAGCAGGTGGTGGTGCAGCGCATTCGTGAAGCCGAGCGCGACAAGGTCTTCGATGAGTACGACCAGCGCAAGGGCGAGCTTCTCACCGGCACGGTCTACCGCCGCGAGGGCCGCAATGTCATCATCAACTTAGGCAAGATCGAGGCGATTCTCCCCGATAAAGAGCAAGTGGAGAGCGAGAACTATAGGCATAATGAGCGCTTCCGCTTCTTAGTGCTGGATGTCCGTAAAGGCGCAAAAGGCCCACAGGTCATTGTCAGCCGCTCCCACCCGAGCCTGATTCGGCGTTTGTTTGAGATGGAAGTGCCCGAGATCGCGGAGGGCGTGGTGCAGATCAAGTCCGTGGCGCGTGAAGCCGGGCAGCGCAGCAAGATCGCGGTGGCTTCCAAAGAGGAGCGCGTGGACCCGGTCGGCTCGTGCGTGGGGCATCGTGGTCAGCGGGTGCAGGCCGTGGTGGACGAGCTACGCGGTGAGAAGATGGACATCGTGCGCTGGGGGCCGGACATGCGGCTCTTTATCACGGAGTCGCTCTCGCCCGCCAAGGTCGCTTCGGTACAAATTGATGAGGAGCAGAGCTCAGCCTTTGTGATCGTCCCGGATAACCAGCTCTCGCTGGCTATCGGAAAAGCGGGACAGAACGTGCGTCTTGCGGCTCGCCTGACCGGCTGGCGCATCGACATTCGCTCCGAGTCCCAAGTGGCCAAGGATAAGCAAGCCGGGATCGCTTCGGCGGCTCCCGTGGCTTCGGCGGCTCCCGTGGCTTCGGTGGCTCCTGAGACAAACACGGACGACGAAGGGGCAGACCTGCCGCCGCTCACCCTAGCGGACTTCGACGACGACGCGGAGTAGGCAGTGCCTGCCCCTGCGACTCCCAAGCGCCAGCCCGTGCGGACGTGCGTGGCCTGCCGGACTTCCGGAGGCAAGCGCGGGCTCCTGCGTCTTGTCCGCCTGCCCAATGGCGCGGGAGTTGCCCTCGATCCTACAGGCAAGCAGAGCGGGCGCGGTGGCTATGTGTGCGCCACTTCTGCCTGCGTTGAGCTGGCTCTAAAGCGCAAAGCTTTAGAGCGCTCGCTTAAGACAGCCCTCACCGAGGAAGTCCAGGCAGAGCTACGGGCTGCCATCCCGCCCGAAAATGCGGTATAATACCCGTTTGGAACCAGTGTCAGGGGGCCCTCGGCCCCCTTTTTGCTGTGTCTCCCCTTAAAAATCTAAATCGAGGAGCGTCCCATGAACGACTAAGGACGTCAGCCGCGCCCCCTGCGGGTGCAAACGGAAAGAGGTGTGCGATGCCGGTGAAAGTTTTCGAACTGGCCAAAGAGATAGGGCTTGCCAATCAAGAGATGGTAAGCCGACTGGATAAGGCGGGCTTTGGAAAGCTGGCCCCTTCCCATGAGCTGGATGATGCCACAGCCGATAAGGTGCGTAAAGCCCTGGCAGTGCCTGTAGAGCCAGCAACCCCTGCGGGCGGCGAGCTGATCCTCGTCCCAATGAACGTGACCGTCAAAGAGCTGGGTGAGAAGCTAGGTGTCGGCCCGAGCGAGGTGCAGAAAGTCCTGATGGGCCTCGGTGTGCTCGCCGGACTGAACCAGCGCCTTGCCCCGGATGCGGTTCGGAAGATTGCCAAGAAGCTGGGCAAGAATGCCCAGGTAGCCGAGAGCGCTCCCACAGCCACTCCCGAGGCCACCAAAGTCGTGTCTGCGACTCCTCAAACGGAGAAAGCGGCCACCCCTACCACACCAAAACCGCAGGCGCGGACGGCGGTCAACAAGACCACCGACTCCGTGCCACGTCCTCCGGTCGTGACCATCATGGGTCACGTTGACCACGGTAAGACCAGCCTGCTGGACTTTCTGCGCAAAGCACATGTCGTAGACGGTGAAGCGGGCGGAATTACGCAGCACATCGGCGCCTATCAGGTCGAGATTGATGGCAAGCGCATCACGTTCCTAGACACCCCCGGCCACGCGGCGTTCTCCGCCATGCGTCGGCGCGGTACCTCGGTCACGGATATTGTCATTATCGTCGTGGCCGCCAACGACTCCGTCATGCCCCAGACCGAAGAGGCCATTCAGGTGGCGCTCAAGGCAAAAGTCCCGATCATCGTCGCCGTCAATAAGTGCGATCTGCCGGAAGCCAACCCGGATAAAGTTCTCACCGACTTAACGCGCTATGAGCTTGTCCCAGAGGCTTTTGGAGGAACGATTCCCACGGTCAATATCTCCGCCAAGACCGGTGAGGGAATCCCCGAGCTCCTCGAAGCCATCTTGCTGGTCTCCGAGATCGAGGTAGACCCCAAGGCCGACCCGCACGCCAAGATGCGCGGCACGATTATCGAGGCCAAGGTAGATAAAGGCCGAGGTACCGTCGCGACCGTTCTGGTTCAGCAGGGAACACTCCGTCAAGGCGATAATGTCGTGGCGGGCGGCGTGTTTGGTAAAGTTCGCGGCATGACAGACGAGCGCGGGGCCAAGCTGGTAAAAGCGGGGCCAAGCTCGCCTGTGGAGATCATCGGTCTTAATGGCGTCCCCGACGCAGGCGAGAAGATCGAGGTCGCCAAAGATGAAAAAGAGGCACGGGCTCTGGCGCAGCGCAGTGAGATTCGCATCCGCGAGCAGCGCCTGACCGCAAGTGGCCACCAGACTCTGGAGCAGCTCTATGCCCAGCTCCGCTCCGGCCCGGTTAAAGAGCTCAACTTGGTCATTAAGGCCGATGTGCAGGGCAGTGTGCAAGCCATTCGCGAGAGTGTTGAGCCGCTGGGCAACGAGGAAGTCCGTGTCCGCGTGCTCTCAGCTACGGTCGGGCCGGTCTCCGATAGCGATGTCTTGCTGGCGTCTGCCGATCATAGCGCTGATGAAAAGAACTGCCTGATCGTCGGCTTTAATGTCGGGACTGCGGGCAATGCCGTTAAAAAGGCCGAGGCCGAGCACGTTCAGATCAAGATGTTCTCTATCATCTACGAGCTGATTGATGCGGTCAAAGACGGCATGCTGGCACTGCTTCCACCAATCTACGAAGAGGCCGCTCTGGGTAAGATCGAGATTCGGCAGCTCTTCCGGCTTCCGGGGGGACGCTCGATCGCGGGTTCCTATGTCTTAGATGGCGTGGTCAAGCGAAACTCCAGTGTCCGTGTCTTCCGGGGTAAAGAGATGCTCCACGATGGTCCCATTGAGACGCTCAAGCGCTTCAAGGACGATCAGCGGGAAGTCGCGGCGGGCTACGAGTGTGGTATCACGATTCGTGGCTTCAACGACCTGCAAGTGGGTGATATTCTCGAGTGCTACGAGATGCGCCAGATCCAGCGCGAGCTGTAAACCAACAAAAAACGCCCCCCGAAGCAAGCTGCTTCGGGGGGCGTTTTTTTGTTTTAAGGCAGAACATGGGCAACTGCGGCTGCCGTGCCTACAGAACAAGTGGGATCTGTACCTAAGTTGTTGACAGTATAGGTCCCACTGGAGGGACAGCTAGGGGCACTGCCTTTGATATAGGTCGTGGTTCCATTGCCACAGAGGGCAGAGAGCGCAGGCATTGTCGCACCCTGTGCAAGCCGGTTATCCATCGCATATTGCTCCTTGGCGGAGTCAATCTGACGGAGGTTTCTCACACAGGCACGTGCCCGTGCCGACTCACGAGCACGGATAAAGTTAGGAACCGCAATGGCCACTAAGATACCAATGATCAACACCACAATCATAATTTCCACAAGGGTAAACGCACGTCTGAGAGATTTCATTTCACAAATACTTTCTATTCTAGAGCTTGATGCCCTATGTACAAAAATGATTATGGAAAGGCGAGGCACGTTCTTTACCAATCTTAAGTGAAACTTTAGAAATCTCCTAAGTTCCCGTAATTTTTTCAGTTTGAGAAGCTTCGCATCCGATAGCCAACTCCTGGCACTGTTGTTAAGAAGTGCGGTGCTAGTACATCGGGCTCTAGTTTTCGTCTTAGATTTGAGATATGTACATGAAGAGCGCGGACATCTTCATGGCCTGATCCCCAGATCGCTCTGAGGAGAAAGTCATACGTGAGAACTTCATCGAGATGCATCGCCAGCTCTTGAAGGATATCGAACTCCGTCTTGGTCAGCTTTAGGAGAGTGCCCTTGCGGCGTACCTCACGCTGCGCCAGTGAGATCGTAAGCTCACCAAGCGTGAGGCACTTACCAGGGGCACTCATCCCACCGCCACGGGTGCGGCGCAAGACCGCTTTGATTCGCGCGAGAAGCTCACCGAGATAAAATGGCTTGGTAAGGTAGTCATCGCCACCGAGTTCTAGAGCCGTAATCTTACTCTGCGTCGTATCTGCGGCAGTCACCAAGATAATCGGGACATTACTCATGCGCCTCAGAGCCCGACAGACCTGGAAACCATCCATATCCTCCAGCCCAATGTCGAGTAGCACCAGATCTGGACTCCAGCGTGCGAAGGCCTCCAGTGCCGCACTTCCGTACGACTCCGTGTGGACCTTCCACCCTTTCTGCTCAAGCTGAGTGGCAAGCACCTGACAGAGCTGTGGATCATCCTCAACCAGCAACAGAGTTCCTTCAGTCATTTTTGATTCCCTCGATTTCCTCCCGGTAGCGCGGTAGAGTCACAATAAAGGCCGCTCCCCCGCCGGGAGGAGACTGCACCTCAATCTGGCCACCGTAGCTCTCTATAATGGTTTTACAGATCGCCAGTCCTAGGCCCGTGCCGTGTGCCCGCTGACCAGGAATACGATAGAACTTCTCAAAGATGCGCTCCCTGAGCTCATCGGGAACCCCAAAACCAAAGTCTCGCACTTGAAGACGAACCCATGTGGGGCTGGCTTCCCCTTTAAGCTGGATCGGTGTTCCTGGTGGTGCATACTTCGCTGCATTCTCCAAAAGGTTCATCACCACGGTCGCAACGGCTTGTGCCTCACAAGGAAGAAAGATTGCCTCCGGCGGAAACTCAGCAGTGAGGGGGTGTTCTATCAGCAGAGCGCGCAGAGGCTCGACAGCTTCAGCCACCACCTCACTTAACTCACAGAGCCCGGGGGCAGAGAGAGTTGTGCTCTCTAGGCGTGACATGTCCAGCAGGTTGCGTACCTTGCCCCCCAATCGCCCTAGCTGGCGCTCCACCGTAAGACGTAGCTTGGGATCTTGAACCCCTGCTAGCGTGAGCTGAAGTGTTGCTAGGGGAGTCTTAAGATCATGTGAGACATTCGCGAGTAAGTCAGCCCTTGCTTGATCCGCTAGATGCAGGCGTGTGTTATGAAAAGCCAGCTCTTGAGCATGGCGTACCTGGCGGTAGTAGAGATTGAGCATCAACCACGCCATGAGGGGTAAGAAGAAAATCGCCGGTGCTGCTGCCTGTGCTAGATTCATAATGGGAAAGTCTTCTTCGGAGTCGGCATCCTGAGTGGTCTGCACCACCAGAAGTGACCAGCGGGTCTGCGAAATGGGGGCATAACCAATCAGGGCAGGCTGCTTATCAAAGGGATCGTAGAGGCGCGCCGCCCCCGACTCACGGGCACGTGCACGCTGAAGAGGGGGGTAGAGAGGAGAACAATAAGCTCGGTTCTGGTCGCGGCTGGTAGAGACAATAACCGCACCGCTCTGATCAATCACATAAACCTGCGTCCCTGTGATATGAAAGTCCAGGAGCCAGAGCGAGAACCCCTCAGGCCGAAAAGACATCACAAGATAGCCCTTTGCTGTACCCTTTGCGGTAGCTTGGCGAGGGATCGGAGTAAAGAAAGTCGGAAGGTTTACCAGAGCCTGTGACAGGGGAAGAGTGGCGATCTCAGGAAGCCCTTTTTTAGGGAGATGAGACTGTAGCTGCTGCATAAAGGCAGGATCGGTGGTGTAGAGACACTGGCCGCTTTGCGTAATCACACTGGCCTGATAGAGACGCGGCGAGAGACCAGTAAACTCTTTCAGAGAGCGTTTTTCCTGATCCGTCAGAGTGATTTTCTCGCGAAAAAAGTGGTCCTCAAAGCTATGGATCACCTTGAGAGAGTCGGCGACATCGCTCGCAATAATCTTGGAGTAGAGCTTTGCCATGGTCTCACACCGGTAAACTCCATTCTTCTCCCGGAGCGTCTCCGCTGCCTTTGCTGCTAGGACGATATAGACTCCCACGCCCGCAAAAATCGCCAGTAGAAGAACGGAGACGAGAAGCGGCTCGCGTGGGCTACGCGGGAGTGCGAGTATGCCCGCCTTAAGCGATTTCCAGGGTATTTTTTCAAATCCTAGCATTACTACTCTCTTTTCTCATATCGGTTTTTCCACAATAAAAGACAAGAGTTGGCTAGAATTTAGTCTCCTGGAGCTGGCTCAGGGCGAAAGACGGGCACGGGCATTTGCTTCCCACGGACAGTAATCTCGCCCAGCGGTTCCGCCCCCAGATGCTCCCCAAGCTGGGAGAAGCTCCCCTCGCTCAGCAGAATCGGGGTCTGGAGGGTCTTGGTCGCCTCTTGTAGGCGCGAGGCCAGATTCACCACATCGCCGATCACCGTGCGCTGCATCCGCCCGGCGGTTCCAATAAAGCCCTCCCGCGCCACGCCCGAGGCGATCCCTACCCCGATCTTGATGCCAATGCTGTCGGCGGCGCGTTGCATCTCCCACGCCCAGCGAATGGCCCGCACTGCCCCCGGCTCTAGCTTGGGTAGCTCGAAGAAGTAGAGCAAGATCGCATCGCCCATGAACTTATCCAGCTCGGAGCCGAAGCGCTTAGCGGCTCTATCCCCCGCCTCAAAGTACGCCTGGAGCATGGTCTCGACCTCGTCGGCGCTGTGGGTCTCGCAGAAGCTGGTGAAGCCGCGAATGTCGCAGAAAACAGCGGTGACATAGACCTCGCGGGTTCCGAGCTGCATCCCACGCCCCGAGACCGCGCTCCGTGCCGCCGCAACCGAGACCTGGGTCGTGAATGCTCGGTGCGTTCGTAGAATCTCGTAAGGCATCACCAGTAGTACGGCAAGAAAGAGCATGGTCAGGGGAGTCGCACTCTCCCACCAGACTCCGGTTCGCACAAAGGCGAGATGGGCACCAAAGATCCAGGTGGCCCCCAGCACTAGCGGAGCCAGAAGCGCGGGAGCCAGCGCAAACCGCCAGACCAGCCAGAGAAACGTGACCGTCATTGCCAACCCGCCCCATAAGCTCCAGGACACCGTCGTGCGAAGCCCCCGGTTCATCGCGGTCATGTAGGCGATATTAGCCAGGATCTCCACTTCCGGCATCTCCCCTAGCGGGGTCATTTGGAGATCCGCGAACTGACTGTAGCGGCCTACCAGCACCAGCTTTCCCTTCAGCTCATGAGGTGGCTCCGCACTAAGCAGGATATCCTCGTAGCGAATCTGCGGAAACATCCCCTTGGGGCCACTGTAGCGGATGAGAGCGGCGCTATCGCCGAGTCCTGCCACAAGGGGCAAGTCTAGCATCCCCCAGCGGAAATGTCCTCCCGTGAGCTGTGGGGGCAAAGCGAGCTGGCCAGTGCCCGCCGCCGCGAGGGCAACGCCAAGCTGAGGCATCTCTTGGTCCAAGCAGTCCAGGTGTCGAACGCTCCGCCCCGATGAGTACTGGAGCTCAATCGAGGCGGGAGTGAGTACAGGCAGGAGAGCAGGCGAGAGGGGAAGAAACTCTTTGGTGCCATTGGCGTGCAGCTCCGAGCGCGTGGCTGCCAGGGTGCTCTGGTGGCTCTTGAGCGCTTCGGCAAAGACCGTATCTACCTCATGCTTCTCGGTGAAAAGAATGTCAAAGCCAATGGCCTTCGCTCCGGCTTGATCCAGCTGGCGTAGCAAGTCCACATGGAGAAACCGAGGGAGCGGATAGACCGGGTCGTCGTAGAGCCCCTCGGCCCACAGATTTACCGGGGTCTCGTCGTCCATCGTGATGAGGACAATGGGAGACTCGGCCAGTGTCAGGGGCTTTGTTCGGGCGACGGCACCCAGGTGCCAGTCGTAGAAAGGCCACTCCATGTCCCCCAGCGCCGTGCGCAGCGAGCCCGGCAACCAGACCATGAAAGCGACGGCTAAAAAGGCCACCAAGCCAATAAAACTAAGGACTCTTTCCCGGCGATCCATAAAGTTTTAAGAGTGGCCTACGCTTGGACGCTGGTATTGACGACGGGCTGGGCGGACTGCTCACTACAGAGCACCGTCATGAGGTTGGCGACCATGGCGGCTTTCTGTGGCTCGGTCATCTGCACCATTTTTTTCTCGTCTATGCGCTGTAGGGCCATCTCGACCATCCCGACCGCGCCCTCGACGATGCGCTGGCGGGCGGAGATAATGGCGGCGGCTTGCTGGCGGCGGAGCATGGCCCCGGCGATCTCCGGGGAGTAGGCGAGGTGCGAGAGGCTGGCATCGGTCACCGTGACACCGGCAGGCGCGAGGCGGGTCTGGATCTCTCGCACGAGATCATCGCAAACATCGCTGGCGTTGCGCCGGAGCGAGATGGCCCTGTCGTCGTCGGAGTCGTAGGGGTGCGTCGCGGCGATATGCCGAATGGCGGTCTCGGACTGCATCGCCACAAACGACTCGTAGTTCTGCACCTCAAACGTGGAGCGGTAGGTATCGGTCACTTTCCAGACAATCACGCAGGCGATCTCAATCGGGTTGCCCATGGAGTCATTGACTTTAAGCTGCTGGCCATTGAGCGTGCGGGTACGCAGGCTAACACGCTGCTTGCTCGCCCAGGGAAGCGCCCAGAAAATCCCGTTTTTCTTGACGGTTCCGACATACTTACCAAAGATCATCAGCACAAAGCTCTCGCCCGGAGCCACGGTAAAGTAGCCACTGAGCGTAAAGAGCAAGACAAAGCTCAGCACACTTGCCAAGAAAGCCATCCCTGAGGTGAAGCCATAGATAATCGCCACGACCATCAGGAGGTGAATCACGATCGCAATGCCGCCAGGGAGCCCCACCGCGTCTTTCTCTTTCGACCACGATGATGATGTCTCTTCTTTAGGATGTTGCTGCTGTTGTTGATTTTGAAACATTTTCTGTCCTCTTCGCTCCGATTGTACCGGAGTTTTAACATCAGGTAGACTGAGGGCATGAAGAACTTTCGGATTGGGATTGTCGGGCTAGGCTGGGTGGCAGGTGCGCATATCGAGGCGTTTAAGAGCGTGAAGGGCGCCGATATTGTCGCGGTCTGCTCTCGCCGGGAGCTAGACGCCGCCGCGCTGAGTGCCCAGTTTGGCACGCCGCTCACGGTCACCTCGGATTTTAACGACCTGCTCGCCGATGACTCGATAGACATTATTGATATTTGTACGCCCCATCCGCTCCACCCGGAGCAGGCAATCGCCGCCGCCAAGGCCGGGAAGCACCTGATTATCGAGAAGCCCATCGGGATTGACTGGAAAAGCTGCGTGGCCGTCCGCGATGCCATCCGAGAGGCCCAAGTGCAGGCCTGTGTCTGCTTCGAGGTACGCTTCAGCCGCCACGCGCAGGCAATCCGGGCCGCACTGGATAAAAACCTCGTGGGCGATGTCCACTACGCTGAGGTGGACTACTACCACGGGATCGGCCCCTGGTACGGGCAGTACGCCTGGAACCTCAAGAAAGACTTCGGGGGCTCTAGCCTCCTCACGGCAGGCTGCCACGCGCTGGACTTGCTCCGTCACTACTTGCCTGGCCAGATCGAAGAGATCACGTGCTATGCAACCCAGTCCCAAAATCCCAACTTCGCCGCCTACGAGTACCCGACAACCACCGTCTCGCTGCTGCGCTTCGCCGATGGCAGGCTGGGGAAAGTGACATCGTGTATTGACTGCCTCCAGCCGTATTATTTCCACCAGCACCTGGTAGGCAGTGAGGGCAGCATTTTAGACGAGAAGCTCACCTCGCTCCAGTGGCCTGGCATGAGCCGAGACCTCTGGACCAAGCTTGGCGTCCCCACTGTAGACTCCGGCGATGTGAGCGATCACCCGTACCCGCCACAGTTCCAAGCCTTTATAGATGCGCTGCAAGACAACCAGCCCATGCCCTACACGGACTTCGAGACCGCCTTCGAGACCCACAAAGCCGTCTTCGCCGCCGAGCTCTCCGCTACCGAGCGAAGGCCAGTGAAATTGAGTGAGCTGGGCTCATAATCTGCGCCATGGTTTCCTTGAGCCTCAGACTTTGAAAGCCGAGTAGGTTTTCTGGAGCTGCTCAGGTAAAAGCTCTCTAGCTGCTCCACCAAGCTCATTCGCCCCTGCACCGAGACGGGATAGGACAGCAAGAGCGTGGAGGTACCCGATTTACGAAGTGAGCCCACCAGCGAGACTCTCGCCTCGGGGAGGTACTTGCGAAGCTCGGCGCTTAGCTCGCGCGGCTTGTTGAGGGCAATCTCGGCGCTGGTGGTGGAGAGCGTGTCGCCTTTCTCAGAAGTATCCTTAAGGACCGTGGCATCGAAGTGCACTCCGAAGCGAATGGCCCAAGTCCTCTTGGTGTCTTTGAAGAGATAGAAGTGCCCCAGCTTCTTACTGTCGTGTAGAACAAATGGGTCAGCAGACCGCCCACTTTACCCAGAGCTATGGTGTGGAACCATTTGTTTTTGTGGCTGGCAAAAATGTCGTTCACGAAGAGATTTATGAACATGACCACATTAAATGCCGGGCTACAGCCTCCTGATAATCGCTGGATAATTCTTTGGCTCACTCAGCCGGGTAAAATTCTCGTATGCTTCTTTCTCCGATTTCGTTTTGTCGACGAGTGCTTGCCAATGGCCTTGTGGTGCTTACCCATGAGAGCCACAAGAGCCCGACAGTGGCCATTCAGGTCTGGTACAAAGTGGGAGCCAAGGACGACCCGATGGGTAAGTCGGGCTTTGCACATCTCTTTGAGCATTTGATGTTCAAGCGTAGCCGCAACATGCCCGATGAGCAGCTCGATCGCTTCACAGAAGATGTCGGGGGCGAGAATAATGCCTACACCACCCCCGATGTCACGGTCTACCACGAGACGGTTCCTTCAAATCACCTAGAGCGCCTGCTCTGGGCAGAGGCGGACCGGATGGCGAGCCTGCAAGTGGACGAGGGCAACTTTTTCTCCGAGCGCGATGTGGTCAAGGAAGAGTATCGCCAAGGAGTGCTCGCCGATCCGTATGGCCGCCTCGACGATGCACTCGAAGGTAGCTCCTGGAGTATCCACCCGTACAAGCGCCCTGTGATTGGAAATATTGCGGAGCTGGACGCCGCCACTCTTGATGACGTGAAGGCGTTTCATGCGACGTTCTACCGTCCCGATAACGCCGTCTTGGTCGTTGCCGGAGACTTCGACCCGGCTCAGTGCGACGGTTTTATAGACCGCTACTTTGGCCGCATTGCCCGGCCTGAGAGCGCCATTCCACGTGTCACCGTGAAAGAGCCGAAGCGAAAAGTGGCACGGCGACTGAATGTCTATGGCCCGAGTGTCCCCCTTCCCGCCTTTGCCCTGAGCTACCTGGTTCCGAATCAGCGCCACCAAGATGCTCCCGCGCTCCAGATGCTCGACTCGATCCTCTCAGGTGGCGAGGCGGCTCGCTTTCACCAGAGCCTGATCTACAAGCAGCAGCTTGCCTCGGACGCCAACTCTAGCGCCGATCTGCGCACCGATGCGGGGATGTTTACGGTGCGCTGCGTGAGTGCAGGGGGCAAGAGCCTGGAGGCGCTGATTAAAGCCGCCAAAACGGAGCTAGAGAGAGTCAAAGTACAGCCCGTGAGTGTCGCGGAGCTGACACGAGCACGAACACGCCTGCTTGCTGGGTCACTCCACCAGCGCGAGACCGCCGAGGGCGTGGGGGGAGCTCTGGGCAACGCGGAGGTGCTTCTCGGCAGCGCCGAGCGGGTCAATACACAGCTCCCCGCCCTACTTGCCGTCACCGCGGCGGATATTCAGCGTGTGGCGCGGCTCTACTTGACCGAGAGTAACTCGCTTTTGATTCGCTACACGACGGGTAAGGCCCCTGAGCTTCCCGTCTCGCCCAAGAAAACAGCTCCCAAAGAGGCTGCGCCACCGCCCGATGAGCAGGCCCCAGAGCCCAGTGCCCCCCGTGCTGTCGTCTTGCCGAGCTTCACAGATCGCAAGCTGTCCAACGGGCTGCGGGTTGTGCATGCTGCTCGCCCCGGCTCTGGGCTCGTGACTTTGGCACTGGTGGTGCCCGGTGGTGCAGGCATCGTCGCCGTACCCAAAGCGGGGCTTGCAACGCTTATGGCGACACTTCTCACGCGGGGCACCGCAGGAAAAACCGGTAAGAGCGCCACACAGCTTGCAAGCCTAGGCGAGGCGCTGGGCGGCTCTCTCAGTGCCTCGGCAGACTGGGACAGCCTGGCTATAGGGATCACGGTTCCCCAGAGCAATGCCAATGCAGCCTTGGCGCTACTGGCTGAGGTCGTGCGGAAGCCTGCCTTTGCGCAAGACGAAGTGGCGCGGGCGCGGGCAGAGGCAAGCGATGAAGTGACGCAGGCGCTTGAAGAGCCCTCGACTCTGGCACGAGGCATGGTGCAGCGTCTATTCTTTGGGCAGACGGGCTATGGCAACCGCCTCGGAGGGCTACCGAGCACCCTGGCAAAGCTGACTCAAAGTGACATTCGAGGCTACTGGCAGCAGGTCTTCACCCCAAGCCGTGCCACTCTCATCGTCACGGGCGATCTGACAGCCTCCGCTGCGCTCGCTCTGGCCCAGACCCACCTGGGCAACTGGCAGGCACGCGCCGTGCCGCTGCCCACTCCCACGGTCGCGTTTCAGAGCGGCCCTAGAGTTGTGGTTCTCGACAAGCCCGATGCAGGCCAGGCCGCCGTACTCCTTGCGCTTCCCAGCCTGCACCGCGCGGACGCAAGCTATGCGATCGGTGAGGTGGCTAACTCGATTCTTGGGGGCGGGTACTCGTCGCGCGTGAACAAAGCCGTGCGTATTGAACGAGGGCTCTCGTACGGTGCAGGCAGTGGCCTCGGCACGCGGCGCTATGCCGGGCTCTTCCAGCTCGCCTGCCAGACCAAGAACGAGTCGGCGGCAGAGGTGGCGACTCTCTTTAGGGACGCACTCAAGACCCTCGGGGCAGCACCGATCGACACGACAGAGCTAGAGGCCCGCAAGTCCGCACTCCTTGGCCCGCTGACCCGTACCCTCGAAACGGGCGATGGGCTCGCCGGTGCCCTCGCAGAGCGCATCGACAACAACCTACCCCTCAGCGAGCTCTCCCAGCTTCTCGCGGCCATTCCCACGGTTACGGAGGAGCAAGTGCGTAGCTTTGCCACGCAGACCCTCGCTCCAGAAAGAGCCCGCCTCGTGATTGTAGGAAATGCCAAACAGTTCCTCCCCGCGCTTCAGAAAGCCTTCGGCCCGGTGACCGTCTGGAAAAAGTGGAGCGGCTAGCAGGTTCCCTCCTCCCCCTGCCCCCGGGTACCCTCTGGGTGCCAATCCTGGGAGGAAGGATTGGGAGAGGGGAGATTTATAACCCTGTTTGCCCAGGGACTATCTGTAGCGTTTTACGATGTAGTAGTGAATCCCATCTCCAGCAAGGTGAAGTAAGACCCGGTTTCCCGATCCCAACTTAATGCAATCTTGCCGCCCCAGAAGAAGCAGATAGGCGCTAACCTCGTTGCCACTGTCCAGCTTCACCTTGAAAAGACCACTACCTCCCCTTTTTTCAACAATCGTTCCCTTCGCCTCTTCCGGCTCAGGGCCGGTAGCGACCCGTGAGGGTGGTCGTCCGTTACCTATGCCGCCCCTACCACTGCTGGGAGAGGGCAGGGGTTTAGAATTGTCTTCAGGCATGATGTGTGATTAAAGCGTAAGTTTTTGAATCCAGACGTTTCGGAACCGCACGGGGTTGTTGTGTCCTTGAAACAGAATAGGCTTGGGCTCTGGCCCTTCTTTTTGTCCCGCTCCGGTCTTGCGTGGGATAGGAAAGTCGTCGTGGATGAGCTGCTGGTTCTGGTAGACCGTGACCCGCGCATTTTCCGTCTTCTTCTCGCCGTCAAAACGGGCCGCACGGAAGACAATGTCGTAGCTCTGCCACTCTCCCGCTTTTTTATTCACGAGGCGATCCGGCTTTTTGAGCTGGTAGAGACTGCCGCCATAGCTGGGCTTGTAGTCTTTCTCCGCCACGCCAAACGAGTTAAGAATCTGAATCTCGTAGCGCTGCTGGATGTAGATTCCGGAGTTGCCGTTTCTTTCGGGATCTGTGGTGTCTTTGACATCATTGACACTAAACTCCACGTGTAGGCGAAAGTCTTGGTACGCTTCTTTGGTGACAAGGCTCTCCCAGCCCTTCGGGGCAGTAAGAACACCTTTTTCAAAGACCCACCGCGTAGGGCCAGCCTCTTTCTCAGGGATCAGCTCGTAGCCCATCGCCCCGACAAGTGAAACGGCATCCGCAGGACGACTTATTTTACGAGGATCAATCACTCCCCGCGTCGAGCCAGAATACGGCTTTTCTTGAGGAACCACGCCATGTACAGACATCAAGAACGCGGCAAGTAAGGGGAGAGAATTTATGAGGTATTGCATTTTTTCTGCCACTATTGTAGCCCTTTAATGGCAGGGAAGGAAAGCGGATAAACTTACCTCATGGAAAACGTTGAACCTGTTCCTCAGGAAGCCCCCGAACCCGCGCTACATCGGGCGGCAAGGCTGGGAGACATCGCACAGCTAGAGCGGCTCCTCGCCGAAGGAGCGGATCTTGAGGCAGGAGATCAGAATGGAGCGACGCCGTTGATGATCGCGGCTGGCTCGACAGACGCAGAAACGAAAGGTGCTGTCGAGTGGCTACTTGCCCAGGGAGCAAATCCAAAAACGACCGGTGGTTGGTACAGAGTAACCGCTACTTGGTATGCTGCTGGCCCCGATTTATATTGCGATGCCACAGTCCCGACCGATCAGGCAGACCGGCTCCGCATTCTGCTTGATGCCAGCCTTGATGCAAATGAATCCTCCTCAAATGGTGTTTCTCTCCTCGTCAAGGCGTGTCGCTCGGGCGATCCCGCGCAAGTACGATTGCTCATGAACCGGGGCGCATCGCTGACGAATCACTCATCCTCAGACAAAAGACAATCGTTCCAAATCCCGCTGTTCGCCGCTTCCGAGTCAGGTTCCGCAGAGTGTGTGCAGCTCCTCCTAGACGCGGGCGCGGATGTCAATGAGGTCTGCAAAACAGGAAGTTTCCAGGTGACATTAAACCAGATCGATCGTCCCACTGTTGATCTTCCACCGGGACTGGATCTCGATGACATTTCCCAATCTGCAGCTGGCATTGACCTTGGGGCGTATATCGACCAACGAATCCAATCCACGAATGAGCTTTGGGGAGAGGATGGTGAAACGGCTTTGGCTAGTGCAGGCTCTCCGGAAGTGGCTCGCCTTCTCATCGCAGCAGGGGCGCGGGTGGATGCTCATGACTGGTATGAAGACGTCTTAGGACGGGTGCTAGAAACAGCGGACACGGAGTTAGTGATGGGGAATTCGGACGCTTTTGCGGTCGCCGATGTACTACTGGAGGCTGGGGCGACTCTGGATAAGAACTTCAAAGGCGAGTTTCGTTTGGGCTCTGCGGCGTTTCGGCATCATGCCCATGTCGTGGACTATCTTCTCCAGCACGGAGCCGCAGGTCAATCAACCCAGGAAGGCACGACACCGCTTCACAGCGTTTGCTGGAGGGGGGGATCCCAGGATGAGGAAACCAGCGAAACCTGCGCTCAGATCATCCGCTCCCTCGTCCGTGCCGGGTTCTCTATGGATGCTCGCGACAGTGAGGGGCGAGCACCTTTGCATAAAGCGACGGGCGGTGACTGGGCAAATCAGACGGCGGTGCGAACTCTGCTGGAGCTAGGGGCAGAGCCTGACCCAGTGGATGGCTACGGCCAGACACCATTGCACCTTGCTACTCGTAACCGTGCTCTGGAGTGTGCTGTGGCGCTCTTGGAGGCGGGAGCGAACCCAAGGCTACCCGACCTGACAGGCAACACCCCAATAGACTACGCTGAGGCGGAGGTGGTGACATGGACGCGCTATGCCCACTACGATGAATCGTCCACCGAACCTAACTCTTCCGATGATCCAAGGGTAGCGGAGAGTCTACGAAGCCTCAAGGTATTTGCTCGTGACGGTGATCTGGCGAAAGCACAAGCCCTTCTGAAGGCTCTAAAATAAAAACTCCCGACCTCGCATGAGGTCGGGAGCTTTTCTATGCCCAAGGGGGGACTCGAACCCCCACACCTTGCGGCACCAGTACCTGAAACTGGCGTGTCTACCATTTCACCACCTGGGCAGGTGCAAACTAGCGACACTGATTGTAGGCCATGAACAATCTTTTGTCAAGCTAGATTCCGCACACAAAGCGCCCTGGATTGAGCAAGTTGTAGGGATCGAGCGCCTCTTTAACACGCTCGTGGAGGACGCGGGCGGGGGGAGCCGGGAACCAGAGTGCCTCAACGCCGCCGGAGCGCAAGGCTAGAGAGCCATGCAGGAGTGTGAAGCGAACTCCGCGCACCTTGGCAAGCATCAGCGCCCGCGCGACACCGGTTCGAGCTTTCTCATCGTCGGCGTCCCAGGAGAGTGTCAGAGTACCGACCCCTAGCCAGGTATCTAAAGTCGCGGCGGTTTCCACAAGGGCATCAAAGGCAGCGGCGTGCAGGGCGACTGCAGCGGCAGGAGGGGCAACAAGACGCACTTGAACGGGCGCGGCGGGCGACTCGGGGACAAGCTCGCCAGGATAGACTTGCACAGGCGTGAGCCCACACTCCGTGGCAATTTCTGCGCCGCGCTGCGCTGCCGCATCGGTGACCGTCTCGGTGCCATGGTAGAGGGCTACCAGAAAGCGCCCCTGTATGTCTTCATGAAGGAGCAGGCTCACCGGACGGGTCTCATTCCAGAGCCGCGTGCTCGCCCCTTCGAGATCGCGCCCTGGGTTTACCTGCGCCACCAGTGTCCGCGCTGTCTCTGGCTTAGGGCTGACCTTGAAAGTCGCCTCGACAATGACTCCTAGAGTTCCAAGTGCCCCCACATGGAGCTTGGGCAGGTCGTAGCCCGTGACATTCTTGACCACTTTTCCGCCGCCCTTGACCAGCCGACCTTGCGCATCCACCACCGTGATTCCAATAAGCCAGTCGCGCACCGTGCCGTAGCCAAGGCGCAGGGGGCCACAGGCATTGGTTGCCAGAATCCCACCGACGGTTGCTTTTTCTGGCTGTGGCGGGTCGAGGGGGAGAAACTGCCCGTGCTGAGCAAGCTGCTCCTGAAGCGCTGCGAGCGTCATTCCGGCCTGAACGGTGACAGTCATATCGGCGTACTCATGAGCCACCAGCGCATTGATGCCACTGAGATCGAGGAGGATATCGGCCTTGCGCGGCGGTGCACCGTAGTCCTGCCCCGTGCCACCGCCCCAAGGAATCACGGCACTGCCCGATCCGTACGCATGCTTCAGAACTTCCTGAACATCCTCAAGGCTCTCCGGGCGGGTACGCACCCCGGCTTCTCTTCCCCACACTTCCACATCATTCACAAGAGGGATTATACCTGCCTGGTTCCCACAAGTAACAAAAGCCCCCGCAAGCACAAGCTTGCGGGGGCTTTTCAAGCGATTTTAACGGCGACCAGCAGCTTTGCGGGCGCTCTTGTAGCGGCTCTCGCGGTCATTGCGGGCGCCGAGACCCACGCCGGGGCCATCGCCTGCCATTGCTCGTAGAAGCTGCTTGAGGTCGAGCTGCTTGCCACAGCCCGAGCAGAAAAACTGATTGCGCATGATAGCCGCGGGGGGCAACATGCAGTTGAAGCTACATCCGGGGCAGGTCACGGTAAGCTCGCGGCGTCCGCCGCCCATCACAGGGGATTTCATTCTTAAACTCCTTGCCGGTACGGACCACGTACCTTCGCGAAATTTTTCACAAACCAACTCTCTCACACAAAAAAAGCGGCCAGAGAAGAACCTGCCGCTCGCTGTTTCGAGAGCAAAACTCCGCTTGCTCTAACAAACTCTCTGCACAGAACGTGTGCGATGTAAAATAGTATACCATGTCTCTCCCAGACACGGTAGAATCGTTTTCGCGATGACCTGGCCTACACAGCTCGACTATCAGGAAGCACTTGCGTTCCCTGCTCACTGCTTTACCGATAGAGAGCTGGGTAGCGCGCAACTCACCTTGCTCGGGCACTTTGGGCTTCCCCAGCCGATCACGGGTAACTTTGCCAATGTCTATCGCCTTAAAAGTGGCGGAAGTGGCATGCAGGAGTGGGCAGTCCGGCTCTTTCTGCGCGATGAGCCGCATCGCAGGGCGCGTTATGCTCTTCTGGCAGCCCTGCCAAGCTGGCCGGGGTGCTTGCTGCCCTTTGAGTTTCAGCCTGAGGGGCTGGTCTTAGCAACGGGCAGCTTTCCTCTGATGAAGCTGCCCTGGCAAGAGGGCGAGCCGCTGAATGTCTGGGTGGAGAGGCATCTCAATGACCGTAGAGCGCTGGAAGCGCTGGCGGGGCGCTGGGTGGCGCTGATCCGGGAGCTTGAAGTCGCGCAGCTTGCCCACGGGGACTTGCAACACGGCAATATCTTGGTGACCCCCGAGAGCGAGCTACGGCTTCTGGACTACGATGCCCTGTGGGCTCCCGTGCTGGAAAAGCTCCCTCCCGGCGAGCTCGGGCATCCGTCGTACCAGCACCCGCAGCGTCGCTACAACAGCACGCAGGATCGCTTCCCGGCACTGGTGATCTACACCGCGCTCCGGGCGCTAGCCGTGGCTCCAGAGCTCTGGTACCGGCTGGACAACGGCGATAACTTGCTCTTCCGACGCGAGGACTTCATGGCTCCGACAAGCTCCCGCGCCTTCAGCCTCCTGCGCGAGCGACGTGAGCTACGGACACTGACCACCGCGCTAGAGGCTGCCTGTGGTGCCTCCCCCAGCCTGGTTCCTGCCCTAGAGCGCTACGCTATTTAGTCGCTTTGCTCGGCTAAGTGGGAAGAGTGGGACGAATGACGCCCACATGGCCCTCTAGCTCAAGCTGCGTCACAGCATCCACGGGCAGCCCGACGCGCTGACAAAATGCCAGAATAGCCTCTTTATCGGGAGCTTCTAAGATCCAGACGATCTGCCCCTCCGCTGGGCTGTGAAAGCTACGGTAGCCGCGCACCACGGGATCGGACTGGCCTTGCGCCGCGATCTCCTCAATGCGCTCGGGAGTAAACTCACCGGGAGGGAACGTGTGAACCGAGAGAAATCGAGGCATAGGGCTATTGTACCCGCAGGATTCTGCTACAATGGAAGCGTATGCCATCAAAGGGTAAGATTCAGCCAGGGTTATTAGGACGTATCAACGAGTGGCGGGTACTGCGGACGATCCAGCGAAGTGGGCCACTCTCCCGTGCCGAGCTTGCACGAGCGACTTCGATCACCGCCCCCACTGCCTCTAAAGCTGTCGAAGCGCTCTTGCGTGACGGCTGGCTGCTCGAAGAGGACGATGCCGATGTGCGCCGGGGCCGTCCTGCCAAGAAGCTACGCGTGCCCTCAGAGGGGGCGCAAGTGCTAGGGGTGGTGATCGACCAGCCCCAGTGCCGCCTCGTGACCGCCGGGCTGGATGGTGTCCTGCGCGACGAGACACGCTTCACGACGCCGGAGAGCTACGCGGCGCTCCTGCACACGGCGCTGACTTGGGCACAAGAGCACCTTGCCCAGCCCAAGGTGCGCACCCATGGGCTCTGCGTGGCCATGCCCGGCCTGATTGACTACACCGAGCAGCGCGGCCTTCTCTCACCAAATGTCCATATCACCGATGGCCACACCCCTGCTCTGGATCTACAAAATGCCTTGGGAGTTCCCTGCGTTTTGATCCACGAGATCCACTCTCTCAGCCTTGCGGAGCGCCACAGCGGCAGTGCGCAGGGACTCGATGACTTTGCTCTCATGGATCTCTCGACAGGCGTGGGCTTTACGGCGGTTCTGCGGGGCCAGCCCTTCACCGGTCACCGAGGGCTTGCGGGCGAGCTCGGCCATATCACGGTTAACTCTGGCCCAGAAGCGCGGCTCTGTGGCTGTGGCAACCGTGGCTGCTTGGAGACCGAGGTGAGTGATCTCTCACTCCAGACCGCCATGGGCGCAGCCAGCCTAGACGAAGCCATTGCCCGCTACAACGCGGGAGAGACCGAGATTGTCAACGCCCATCTAGACTATCTGGCCATTGGCATTGCTGCCGCAATCCATGTCTTTAACCCACCCCATCTCTTTCTCAATAGCCGTTTCTTACAAGAGTGCCCCGCACTTCTTCCTGCGCTCCAGAGCCAGCTCGCCATCCGCACTCTCAAGCCTGCCCTCGACGACTGCACGATTCGGCTGGCACAGGGCAATAAATCCGAAGGGGTTATCGCGGGGATTATCGAGCACCTGACCAATGCCCTCTTGCCGACATCGCTTCAGGAGCTTCACCTCCTCGACCCCGCGCTTGCTCCCTGAGGAGACCAGAGACAATCTTATGATCACGGAAGAACAGAAAACCCACTTTCGCACCCAGGGCTTTGTCCATATCCCGAGTGTGATCTCCCCGGAAGAGGCGGCGCATTTTTATGAGGCCGCACGGGACTACACCCGCCGCAATCCGCCGCTCTCCAACCGCCCGGTCTTTGACCAGCACGTCAATGTCTGGACGGAAGATGTGGCGATGCGTGCCCTGACCCTACATCCGAGTCTGGCGGCGGCAGCAAAGGCGCTGAACGGCACCGAGCTGCGGCTCTGGCACGACCAGATCTTGATCAAGCAGCCCCACAATAATGCCGCCACGGAGTTCCACCAGGACCAGCCCTACTGGCCCCATGCGACATCGCCCAACCCCATCTCGGCTTGGATCGCGCTCTGTGATGTGCCGGTGGAGAAAGGCTGCATGACGTTCTTGCCGGGCTCGTTTCGCCATACCGAGCTCCCCGCACAGAACCTCTCAGATGCGCGTAGCCTCTTTCAGATCGAGCCCGAGTTTGTCTGGTTTCCGCGTGTGACGGTGCCTCTCAAGGCGGGCGATTGCACATTTCACCACGGGCGCTGCGCCCATATGGCGACCCCCAACTTCACCGACGATCCCCGTGTGGCGCATATCGTGATCTTCATGGAGCCGGGCACCACCTATAGCGGCAAGGGCCACGTCGTTACCGATCCCCTCAACCTTGCCGTCGGCGAGCCCCTCGCAGGTGCACTCTTCCCCAACGTCTAACCCTTTCCCATAGCCGAACCGAAGCCGTGCTTCAATTTTTCCGTGTTCCGTCCGACAATAGATTTACTACTTCGTTTGGGAATTTCTATGAGCGGCCAATCCATAAGTAAAACTAGTCTTACCGTAGAGCTTGATCGGATCTCCCAAGAGCTTTTTTTGTGTCAGCAACGCTTGGATGAGTCTCAAGCACTTGCACACTGCGGTAGCTGGGAGCTTGATATTCGTACACGGATGGGCTGGCTCTCCACTGAGCAACGACGGCTTTTCAATCTCACTCCTAGTGACGATATCTCAACGCCTGAACAAGTCCTACGGCACCACCACCCCGAGGATATCCAGCAAGTCTTGGCGCTGATAGAGCAGGCAGTACACACGAAGACCCCCTTCTCTATGGAGACACGCATTCTTTGTGACGATGGCACGATACGCTGGCTTCAAGCGCAAGGAAGTCCGGTTCTCGATATTGCCGGAAATGTGACACGGCTTGTGGGCACTACTATTGATATTACCGAGCGAAAGCGCATCGAGCAGGCCCTCAAAGATAGCCAGACCCGCCAGGAGGCGCTTCAGAGAGCCACTCTGGATGCAATCATCACGATTGATGCCCAAGAGCACGTGCTGGAGTGGAATGCGGTTGCGGAGAAAATTTTTAGTTACTCCGCGGCTGAGGCACAGGGCAAAAATCTTTCGGAGCTGATCGTCCCCCACTCCCTCAGAGATCGCCACAAGCGGGGAATCGCGCACTTTCTCAAGACCGGCGAGGGGCCTGCGCTCAACCAACGCACTGAGGTACCCGCCCTCCGTGCCGATGGTACAGAGTTTCTTATCGAGGTAACTGCCTTCCCCGTGCAGGTAGGAGATCAGGTCTTCTTTACCGCCTATATCCGCGATCTGACAATGCGTGAGCAAGCCAAAGAGGCACTACGCCAGAGCACGGCAGCACTACAAGCCATTGTCGAGACCGCGCCTGTGATTCTCTCGCATTATAATACTGAAGGGCTCGTGACGTTTGCCTGTGGGGCGGGGCGCGCTGTGCTCGGAGTGCCTACCGATCAGCGTGTTGGCCGCTCCATTGCCGAGCTGGCTCAGGACAAGCCTTTGTTTGCGGAGGGAGTGTTCCGCGCCCTGCAAGGCGAGGAAGTCTCGGTGGAGATGACGGAGAACAACATCACGCTCCGTACCGACTTCCGCCCTCAGTACAGCGACACTGGAGAGCTTATTGGCGCGATCAGCCTCGCACACGATATTACCGAGCAAAAGCTCCGTGACGCGGAAAAAGAGAAGGCGCTAGGAGAGGCTCATGAGCGTGCAGAGCGCGATCCTCTGACGGATCTCTGGAACCACCGGGCTTTCTACAAGCGCCTTAACGAGGAGCTGGCACGAGCGGAGCGTGAAAGAACGACCCTTGCGGTCGTGATGATAGATCTCGATAACTTCAAGTTCTTCAACGATGTCTACGGCCATGCCACGGGCGATGAGGTGCTCCGGCTGATTGCCCAGCGCCTGCGTGAGACGAGCCGCTCCTACGATGTTCTGGCGCGCTTTGGTGGCGATGAGTTTGCTATGATCCTCCCCAATGTGGGGAGTGTGCCCGCGATCGAGCTGGAGGCACGCCTGAAATCAGATCTGCGGAGCCTTGCCTTTCACCCCGAGGGCTACGAGAGTGCGGTGCCTCTGAGCCTCTCTCTGGGGCTCTCTCTCTACCCAAACCATAGCCAGAACCGCAGTGAGCTGGTGGAGTTTGCCGATCTGAGGCTCCGACATGCCAAGACAGGCGGCGAGAGTGGTAGTGAGGCCGAGCGAGCCCGTGCACGGATTAGTGAGTCGCTGGAGGGCTTCTCCATGCTGGATGCGCTCGTCACGGCGGTGGACAATAAAGACCGCTATACCCAAAACCACTCCGAGGATGTCTTGGCCTACAGCCTACAGATTGCCCGCCAGCTCGACCTTGATGAGGAAACGCAGCACACCATCGCCGTTGCCGCGCTTCTGCACGATGTGGGCAAGATCGGTGTCCCCGATGCGATCCTGCGCAAGCCCGGAAGGCTGACCGATGCTGAGTTCAGCGCAGTCAAGCAGCACGCGGCGATGGGAGCCGCCATTGTAAGCGCGGTGCCTGGACTAGAGTCCATTTTAGATATTGTCCGCCACCACCACGAGCGCTGGGATGGTGCGGGCTACCCTGCTGGTCTGGCCGGCGAAGAGATTCCTTTCCTAGCACGCCTGATGGCGGTCGCCGATGCCTTCTCCGCCATGACCACGGATCGTCCCTACCGCCTCGGAATGCCTTGTGAAAAAGCACGCGCCATTCTCCGAGCCGGTGCCGGAACCCAGTGGGACAGCGCCATGGTAGACGCCTTCCTCCCCGCAAAATAGCTCCACTACTCTCGTCTCGCAGGAGTAGGCTTCTAGAGGCGTATCGCTGAGGGCGTGCTTCAGCGCCGTTTCGTAGGCGACAGTAGGCAGCAGCTCCGTGGCAGGAGCGACGCGGTTACCAGGAATGGTGGTGGTTGGAGCCGTTGTGGCCATAGAGAATTGGCCCCACTGTGCTCCGCGCTGCCGATTTAGTGTTATCATAGGCATATGACAATCACGGCAGTGACGGCGCTGCCGCTACGGGGGGCGACTCCCGATGGCGGCTGGGCGCAGGGCTACAACGAGGACGAAGAGCTGCACACGCTGATTCGGGTCGAGACCGATGGGGGGCTTATCGGCTGGGGGAGCTGTTTCACCTCGGGCGCACTGGTCGAGGCGGCGCTGGGGCTCCTACGTCCGTATCTGCTGGGCCAGAGCGCCCTTGAGCCCGAGCGGGTAAGCGAGACGCTGCTTCAGTCCACGTTCTGGCAGGGGCGCGGCGGAACCGTGGCGCACGCGATCTCGGGGATCGACATTGCGCTCTGGGATATTCTCGGAAAGGCGACGGCCCAGCCGGTCGCGCGGCTTCTGGGCGGCTGCTACCGCAACAAGGTCAAGCCCTATGCCTCGATTCTCTTCGCCGAGCCACCCGTGCTTCGGCAGCGCCTCGAAGATGTCTTAGAGCGCGGCTTCAAGGCCATCAAGCTCGGCTGGTCAGGCTTTGGGCGCGTGAGCGGCGACTACGACAAGCTGCTGGTGGAAACTGCACGCAACACGGTCGGTAGCGATGTCGAGATATTTGTCGATGCGGGCGGCTCGGAGCAGCTCTGGCCGCACAGCTACAAGTGGGCGCTCCAGACCGCCAAGATGCTCGCTGACTACGGGGTGGACTGGTTTGAGGAGGCGCTTCCCCCCGACGATATCGACGGCTTCTGTAGGCTCCGTGAGCACGCCCCCCTGCCCATTACCAGCGGTGAGGTGCTGGTGCGGCGACAGAGCTTTCTGCCGTGGATCGAGCGCGGCGCAGTAGACATTCTCCAGCCGGACACGACCAAGTGTGGTGGACTCTCGGAGGCGCGCAAGATCGCTTGGGCCGCCTACGACCACAATATTGGCTTTGTCAGCCACGGCTG
The DNA here is from genome assembly GCF_964826245.1 of Armatimonas sp. NCBI lineage: Bacteria > Bacillati > Armatimonadota > Armatimonadia > Armatimonadales > Armatimonadaceae > Armatimonas > Armatimonas sp. Next base: position 25,178 of record NZ_CBAYMC010000018.1, read on the forward strand.
GAACACCGCCATCGGCCTCGCGGCGGACCTGGCGCTCGCCGCCGCGCTCCCAACAGCACGCTATGTCGAGTACATCACCCCTGCCGCCTACATCGACCAGCTCGTCAAGACGCCCTGGAAGCTCGACCCCGACGGCTTTCTCGCAATTCCCATGGCCCCTGGCCTCGGGATCGAGGTAGATGAAGAGGCACTCAAGAGGTTCACGTAACCTCTCCCCAACCTCTCTCCCGGGCGTTCGTACCTCACTGGGAAAGGGGCTAGTAAGAACAGGGCTCCCTCCTTTCCCAGCGACGGAGGAGCCCCCGGGAGAGGAGGGCTGGGGAGGAGAGGTTATGAATAGCTTAGACAAGGTACTTTATGACGGCCTGACATGGCCGGAGCTCAACGAGGCGGTGCGCGCGAGAAAAGTGGTGCTCCTGCCCATTGGGAGCACGGAGCAGCATGGGCACCACCTGCCACTCGATGTGGACAACTTCCTGGCACGTAGTATTTGCTTAGAGGCCGCAAAACGGAGCCCGCGTGAGCTGCTGGTAATGCCGACCATTCCCTACGGCTACAACGAGCACGCCCAAGACTTTCCCGGCACGATCCACGTGACCTATGCACACTTTATCGAGTACTGCCTGGATGTAGTGAAAAGTGTCGCCTACGCCGGGTTTGACCGCATTGTGATCATCGACGGCCACGGCTCCAACGAGCATCTCTGTGAGTTTATTGCCCGCCGCGCAACGCTGGAGACGGAGGCACTGGTGGCATCCGCGATGTGGACCAACCTGGCGATTGCGGCTTTTGAGAGCGTGCGCGAGAGTGGCCATGGTGGCGCAGCCCATGCTTGTGAGCTAGAAACCAGCGCCTATCTACACCTCGCTCCCGAGCATGTGCAGATGGACAAGGCCAGCAACCACTACGGTGGGGCGGCGGGACGTGAGGGGAGCAAGTTCCTCTCGGTGGATCTCACACGCGGCTGGGGGCCGATGAAGCTGGTGCAGTGGACCAGCGGCGCAACCCCCACTGGGGTCTCTGGTGCACCGACGCTTTCAACCGCCGAGAAGGGCAAGGTGATCGTGGACGGTGCAGCAGAGAACCTCGTCGCCTTTATCCGCGAGTTTAGGGGCATGGAGAAGCTCACGAGAGTAGATCACCGCGCTGTCAAGCCCGCCTTCCCCACACTCCCCAACCTGGACTAAGAAACCATGAAACAACCCCCTCTCTACAACGACCGCGTTGCCTCCTCCGACCCGATACGCACCGAGCAGGCCCGTGAGCTGGAGCGCTATATCGAGCACCTCAAGACCGATAAGAGCCGCCGGATCTCCGATATCAAGAAGCTCCGCCAGCGCTTTGCGGAGAGTATCGGCTATCCTCCACCCGGCAAGCCCGATCCGAAAGAGCAGGCGAGCTTTACGCAGATCGGCGAGGACAGCCTAGGCGTTTACTACCGGGCGATGATCCCGATCTTGCCGAGTGTCCACGCCGAGGGAATCTACATCACGCCCAAGAACGCCACAGGCCGCGTGCCGCTAGTGATCTCGATGCACGGCGGCGGTGGCTCGCCGGAAGTGGCGCTCTTTAATGGCGGGGCGAACTACCACGACATGGTGCGCGGCGGCGTGAAAAACGGCTACGCGGTCTTTGCACCCCAGCATTTGTTCCGTGCCGATGGCTTCCCCGGCGATATCCGCAACCGCACCGACGAGCGCCTGAAGCTCGTCGGCACGAGCCTGACAGCGGTGGAGATTGCCAAGATCACGCGCAGCTTAGATGTCTTGCTGAGGCGCCCTGAAATTGATCCGAAACGGGTCGCGATGGTCGGGCTCTCCTACGGGGGCTACTACGCGCTGGTGACTCCGGCGCTAGAGCCGCGCATTAAAGTGGCAGTGTCGAGCTGCTACTTCGGGGTCCAAGAGTGGCGCTACGAAAAAGATGAGCTCTCGGTACCGACGGACTTTCGCTTCCCCGATCGATTTACGCAGCTCCTCGACTCCGACTTGGTCGCCCTCATCTGCCCCCGCGCCTTGCTGATTCAGGCGGGAGCGACGGACAACGCCAGTCACCGCGAAGGCGGCGTCAAGCTCGCCCCGGCATCGGCAGAGCACTACAAAAAAGTCGGTAAAGAAGGCAACTTTGAGTTTCTTGTCTTCGAAGGTGGCCACGAGTTCCACGACCCGTCGGCGTGGGCGTTTTTGAAGAAGCACCTCTGAAGCCGGTGATGTGGTGCTGCTCACGCATGCTCCCGATCAAACCTCATGGTGCCTGCAGAACCTGAACAATCTCGGCGAGCTGGGCTTTTTGCGCCTGCTCAAGCGCGGTGGTTCCGGTGTGGTCTTGGCGCTCGCGATCCGCCCCTGCATTCAGGAGAGCCTTGACGAGTGCAGGATTGCCATGCTCTACGGCATGCATCAGCCCCGTGAAGCCCGTTCCTGGACGCTCTTCCGCATTGGGGTCGGCACCGTGACGTAGGGCTTCCTCGACAGCCAGCAGGTCTTGCTTATCCAGCGCGGCATGGAGCTTCACGTTGAGCACCGACCGATCCCAGCGCCACTGTAGATACCGGGCGCGAGCCAGCCCGAGGCTCGCACAGACTCCTACAGCCAGCAGGATACCCAGCCCCATACGCCACCGCTTCATGCAGTCAGTGTAGCTTAGTTCCCACAGAACTTCTACCCCCTGCTCTGCATAGCAGCAGCGATATGTGAGGCGGTAAAATGGGCTGGAGGTACCTAATGACTGAGGAAAAAGCTGCGGAAACAACGGAGAAAAAGCAGGACGATAACGAAATAGTTCTGCCAGCCGACCACCCGCTCTACGGCGTATTTGGTGTCTGGAAAGACCAACCGGAGCTTGTCGAACGCGTTTTCGATGAGATTGCACGCTATCGCCGCAAGATCGCCCGTGAGGAGGCAAGAGCTGCACGTGCCACCAAATGAAGGCTTTTTACTCGATACGAATACCTTTCGCGAAGTCACAACAGGAAATCTCACCGTTCTACGGT
>NZ_CBAYMC010000019.1:0-27037 GCF_964826245.1 Armatimonas sp.
AGGCGGCGGTGGGGGCGGTAGTAGGAAAAAAACTCACGAAGCATAACCTATTCATACCGTCGCGAGCACGATCAGTTCCCTATATGTTGTATTGCCAGTGAGTCGGTTGCGCCGAAGGTCTTCAGAAGCTCTGCTTCACAGTGTACTTCCTTCTGCGTGCCCCGCGTTATTACGCCCGGAAGCCGCGCCCGGAGTGCTTGAAGCTCAGGGAGGGAGAGTTGGCGAATCTCGCGCAGGTTTGTGGAAACTCAATCATGAGCGAATTGTAGGCCATCTCTCCGGGTTCGTACCACTCACCCACCTCCCTTCCCCGGAAAGCTCCTTCGTCGCGGGAAGGAAGGCCGCATCTCCTCTATCCCCTCTTCCCAACGAGGAACGAGTGTGGGGGGAAGAGGGGACGGAGCGAGCTTGCGAGCATCCTGGGGAGATGGCCCGAAGGGGCTATAATAATCCATGTCGTCTGATTCCTCTGAGATCATTGTCCCGGGGCGCGCTGACTTTATCGCCGCCAAGCCGACGCCCTCGGTGATCCGGGTGGCGCAGAAGTGCAGCAACACGATTGTGGGCGTGCTGGGCATCAGTGGCGTGGACTACGATCAAGACGAATTAGAGCGGTTTCGGGCGCTCTCGGGGGAGCGCGTCTTGCTGACGCCCAACCACCCGACGAACTCTGATCCGGCACTGCTCTTTCATCTCTCCGCACAGGTCAAGCAGACCTTCCATTTCCTTGCCTGCCGCGAGGCCTTCGATGCGTGTTTGGGGCTCTGGGGGCACCTCATCAAGCGGCTCGGGGCGCACTCGGTGATCCGGGGAACGGCAGACCGTGCGAGCTTCCGCGCCACCCGTGAGCTGCTCGCCAGCCACGCCAGCAAGCTGGTGATCTTCCCCGAGGGCGAGGTCTACTCCCAGAACGACACGCTCCTGCCCTTTCACGACGGCGTCTTTCAGCTCGCGTTCTGGGCGCTGGAAGACGCGCGCAAGGACGATGATACGGCCAATCTCTTTATCCAGCCCGTGGCGCTGAAGTACAAGTTCACCACCGACATGCGCCTGCCGATTCTCTTCTCCCTCAACCGGCTGGAGCACTTCACCGGCTCCCCGATTCCAAGCGATGCGGGCACCTACGAGCGCCTGCGTGGGATTGGGTTTGCCATGTTGCGCTCGCTGGAGAAAGAGTACCGCTTGCCGTCGCCCAAAGATAAAGACGACGATTTAGAGTCGGACTTCACCCCCCGGCTCACGGCGATCAAGGAGGCGATCTTGCAGCGCGTCGCGCTGGCGGCGGGAATCCCTGACCCACGCGGCGAGACGCTTCCTGAGCGCATGCGGACACTCATTCACGCCATTGAGATCGTCACTCGGGACGAGCACGATCTCTCTGTAAAGACGCCCTACGACACTGAGCTGCGCCGCCTGCAGCGCGAGCGTGCCCGACCCCTCCTGCGTGATCTGGACCGCATCGCCAACTGGATCGCGGTCTACGATGGCTACGTCCGAGAAGACCCCACTCCGGAGCGCCTCTTTGACATGCTGGTTCGTCTGGAGCGTGAGTGCTTTGGCAAGTCTCTGCTCACCGGCCCCCGCCGCGCCCGCGTCCGCCTGCCGGAGCCCATCAACCTAGGAGACCGACTCGCCGCCTACAAAGCCGCCCGCCGCGCCGAGGTACGTGCGGTTGCCAAAGAAGCCGAAAAGCGCATCTTCACTGAGCTACGGAGCAGCTAGGTGAAGCGACAAAAGCAGCAACTTGCTGGTAACGATATTCATAGTGTAATGGTCTGGTACTCACAGCGGTTGCGCCAAGTAGTGTGGTGCCAGCGAGTCACTCTCGGTGTAGGGATGCTCTTTATGGGGGGGCTTCTATCTTTTTGTCCAGGGTAAGTATGGCGAATCGCGTTTCGTTAACCTCTTCTTGACCTTATGTCTCATAGGGATTATCGTCGGGTTGAGCTTGGCGGTGCTTCGTGTTTTGCGAAAATTCCTCATTGTTCGGACATTACACGAGCTACGGGATAAGCAACTTCTCGCCAGCGCAGAGTGGCCTTAAGCACTCCCAAAACTGATCGCATTGTTGGAGCAAATTGGGGGCTGGCCAAGCAACGAGCCGCTGTGGCTTTGGTGGTGGCGAACGAGTCAGCCCATTCTCATCCGCTGGCTTCCTCGATTGCAGCCCGGCGAACTTGGGGCTCGCGAGTGTCGGACGCTTCGCAGGCTGTTGGGCTTCAATCAACTCTATGAGGACTTGCAGGTGGCGATTCTTCTAGCACTGGGAACGGCGCGGGACTGTCTGCGGGAGCTGGGCGAGCCTGTGTCCCGCCGGTTGGAGCGGCGGGACTAGAGAGCTAAAGCTACGAAGGCCGCTTCGGGCCATCCCGAATTTTCTGGGCCGGGTATCCTTTAGAGGGGGGCTTTGTAGCGGAGCCTGCGACGCTCTTTAGTCCCGCCGCTCCAACCGGCGGGATAGGGGGGCGGAACTTTCACTATCGTTATAGGGTTATAGTACCGATTATCCGTGGGGTATAATGGGCCGGGCGGGGACTCCGCCCCCTGGCAAGGAGACTGTTTTATAAGATGGCAAAGGGCCAGACGGCTGCGCTAGACGCGGCCAAGTACCGCCGGTTCTATGAGCAAATGGTGCACATCCGTGAGTTTGAAGAGGAGTGTCTGCGGGCATTCCAGCGCGGAGGACATGGCATCGGAGGCGACCTGCACCTCTACTCAGGTGAAGAAGCTATTGCCGTAGGAATCATTGGCGCACTCGATCAAGCGGCAGGCGACTGTTTTATCGGTCACTACCGCGACCATGCGTACGCACTCGCAGCAGGTTCCCCCCCCGGCCCCGTGATGGCGGAGATCTGTGGTAAGTACGATGGCTGCTCAAAAGGCAAGGGCGGCTCGATGCATATCTGTGATGCAGAGCGCGGCTTTTTTGGCGGCTACGGCATTGTCGGTGGCAACGTCCCGATCGCGCTGGGCTTGGGCTACGCGCTCAAGTACCGCCAGCAACCCGCCGTTGCGGTCTGCTTCTTTGGCGATGGCTCCATGAACCAGGGCGCTTTCCACGAGACCCTGAACATGGCGCAGCTCTACAAAGTCCCCGTGATGTTTGTTCTGGAGAACAATGGCTACGCGATGGGCACCAGTATCGAGCGCTCCCATGCCAACACCGATCTGACGGATCGTGTGAGCAGCTACAACATGAACCGCAAGAAAATTGACGGCCAGAATATCGTCACCGTGCATGAAGAGGTCAGCCAGATCGTCGCGGACATGAAGAAGAACCCCGCCCCGTTCTTTCTGGAGTGCGATACCTATCGCTTCCACGGGCACGGTGCCGCCGACGAGGCAAAACAGACCGTGGTCTACCGGACGAGAGCTGAGATTGAGGCCGCAAAAGCAAACCGTGACCCGATTGCTATCGCTGCTGAGATCTTGCTGGCCGAAGGGATTCTTACCGAAGACGACATTCAGAGCATCCATGATGAGGGTGTGCGAATCGCCAAAGAGGCCGTGCAGTTCTCCGACGATTCCCCGGTTCCCCCTGCTGACGAGCTACTAAAGGATGTCTACGCATAATGGCAAAACTACGCTACATTGATGCTTTGGCGCAGGGCATTCGTGAGGAAATGCGCCGTGACCCCCGTGTCTTTCTGGTGGGCGAGGAAGTCGCACAGTACCAGGGGACACTTGAGCTCTCGAAGGGCTTTTTAGAGGAGTTTGGGCCTCTGCGAGTGGTGGATACCCCCATCTCGGAGGTCGGGATTGTCGGTCTGGGAATTGGCTCCGCGATGGCGGGTCTGCGCCCCATCTGCGAGATGATGCGCATGGACTTCGCCACGCCCGCCTACGACCAGATCGTCCAGCACGCCGCCAAGATTCGTTACATGTTTGGTGGCCAGTTCCAGGTGCCCATGGTCATCCGTGGTCCCAGCGGTGTCGGCTTGCAGCTCTCTGCCCAGCACTCGCAGGCCATTGAGGTGCTCTTTGCCCACGTTCCCGGTCTGAAAGTCGTTGTCCCAGCGACTCCCGCGGACGCCAAGGGGCTGATGATCTCGGCGATCCGGGACAATAACCCGGTGATGGTCTTTGAGTCGCTGCGCATGTACTTCACCAAGCCCGATGAGCTTGAAGCCATCCAGCCTGGCCTCAGTGAAGTGCCCGACGATCCTGATTTCTCGGTGCCTATCGGCGAGGCAAAAGTCCTGCGCAAAGGCAAAGATATCACCCTCGTGGCCTACTCCTGGATGACCATTCAGGCACTGAAAGCCGCCAATGCGCTCGCAAAAGAGGGTATCTCTGCCGAGGTGATTGACCTGCGCTCCCTCCTGCCGCTCGACATGAACACGGTGTTGGCCTCAATCAAGAAGACCCATCGCGCTGTGGTCATTCAAGAGCAGTGGCCCCTCTATGGCTGTGCCGCAGAGATCTCCGCCCAGATCGCCGAGCGTGCGTTCTATGACCTAGACGCACCCGTTCTGCGTGTGACGGGAGCCTTTGTGCCGATGCCCTACGCCAAGAACCTTGAAAATCTCGCCTTCCCAACGGAAGTGGATATTGTCGCGGCGGCAAAACGTAGCCTGGGAGGCAAGTAAGCGATGGCAGCGATCATCATGCCCAAGATGGGCGATGCAATGGAGGCGGGCGTCATTGTCCAGTTCCTCAAAAAAGTCGGTGATACGGTAGTCGCAGACGATGCGGTGTTCGAGATCGAGACCGATAAGTCGAATGTGGAGGTGCCCGCAGGTGAGGCCGGGGTTGTCCATCAGATCCTCGCCGCCCCGGGCGCTGAGGTCAAGGTCGGTGATCCGGTTGTGATTATCGGCCAAGGCGCACCGCCCGCAGGAGGCAGCGCACCCGTTGCCGCCACTCCGGTTGTGGCATCCCCCGCCGCTGAGACGGCGACTGGGCACCCCCTGGGTACGGTAAGCGAAGAGGTTAAATCTGTGTCGGTTGCGGCACCGGTTGTCGTGGTAACGGATCCCGCCAAACCCTACGGCGATAGCTACGTTGGCCAATTGCCCGAGGGACTCGGCGGCTCGGCATCGGTTCTGAGCGATCCCATCGAACTCGAAGGCTCCCCCAATCTTGGGGGCGGGGGGGGCGGTGACACTCGGGTCAAGGCCTCGCCTCTGGCCCGTGCGATTGCGGCAGCCAAGGGCGTCAACCTGGCGAGTATCAGCGCTGCGGGAACCATCACGGCAGCGGATGTTGAGGCGGCGGCTAAAACCTCTGGCTCTCCCAATCTTGGGGGCGCGATTGCCGATGAGGTCGAGGTGCAGTCCTACAACGGCATGCGTAAGACCATCGCGCGGCGCCTCACGGAGAGCAAGCAGCAGATCCCACACTTCTATGTCACCGTCGAGGTGGACATGGAAGCGCTTCTCACGCTACGCGAGCAAGTGAACGCAAGCGGCGGCGCGGTGAAGGTCTCCGTCAACGACTGTCTGCTCAAGGCCGTTTCTGTGGCCCTGCTCGCTGCGCCTAACGTCAACTCCAAGTTCGACGACAACAAGCGCTTGGTGAGTAAGAACCACCATATCGGCTTTGGAGTCGCGCTTGAGGATGGCTTGATTGTTCCTGTGGTGCGCAATGTGCAGGCCCTGAGCCTGCGCCAGGTCGCCGCTGCGAGCAAGCCGCTGATCGAGAAGGCACGCGCCGGGAAGCTCCAGCCCGCGGACTACATGGGCGGGACGTTCACCATCTCCAACCTGGGAGCGGTCGCGGAGGTTGAGAACTTCGCTGCGATTGTGAATCCGGGCGAGGGCGCGATCCTAGCGGTTTCGAGCACGCGCACGGTAGCCGCCGTGGTGAACGGGCAGCTCGTTGCCCGTAAGCGCATGAAAGTCACCCTCTCCGCCGACCACCGTGTGGTAGATGGAGCCGATGGCGCGGCGTTCCTTGGGGCGCTGAAGAAAGCTATCGAGAACCCTCTGGAGCTGCTTCTGTAATGCACAAGGCACTTACCAACAAGCCGGTATTCGATGTCGACAAAGCCCTCTGGCGGATGCGGGAGTGGAAATCACTCCCCACTCCGCCGGGGATGGACCGGATCGTCGTGGAGTGGTGCGTCACCTACGGCCCGAAGGTATTTATCTATCCCGCCGTCAAGCGCATCCTGGGCTTCGATACCTGCGAAGGCTACGGCGATGGGACGTCGGATGAGCGCTGGGCGGACTTGCTGGAGTTTGAGTACGTCCCGCAGGTCGTGAAAGCCCTTGAAGACGCGGGTTACCGGGTGCAGACCATCTGCGCCGACCAGCGCCCCGTCCAGGCGATGCGCCAGCGCCGCCGCGACACCGAGAAGCTCGCCGCCTCGCGCGGTGCGCATCACGCGCACCACTAACGGCCCGGCTAAAATATAAAACGCCTCGCGCCTCTTTGGAGACGCGGGGCGTTTTTGTGTTTGGGGGGTTCGGGTGGGGCAAACGCAAAAAGCCCCACACTCCATAAAGAGCGCAGGGCTTTCTTAATCTCCCCTCCTTTTCCCCTTCCTCCCAGGATTGGGAGGAGGGGGCGGGGGAGGAGGGCTCCCCGGAGGAGGGCTAGTGATCGTGGTGGTGATCGCCGCCACCGGCTGCCGGGGGCTCCGGCTTCTCGACCACGAGGGTCTCGGTGGTGAGGATCATGCTGGCGATGGACGCCGCATTGGCTAGGGCGGAGCGGCTGACCTTGACCGGGTCAATCACGCCAAAGCCAACCATGTCGCCGTACTCCTCGGTCAGGGCGTTGAAGCCGTGTCCCTTGGCAAGGCCCTTGACCTTGTTGACCACGACGGAGCCTTCCAGCCCGGCGTTGGCAGCGATGGTGCGAAGAGGCGACTCCAGGGCCTTGCGGACAATGTCCACACCGACCTGCTCGTCTTTATCGTCCACAACCACACTGTCAAGATCCGCGATGACGTTGATGAAGGCCACGCCACCACCGGCGACGATTCCCTCTTCCACCGCCGCGCGTGTGGCGGAGAGAGCGTCCTCGTAGCGGTGCTTCTTTTCCTTCAGCTCGGTCTCGGTGGAAGCGCCCACCTGGATCACGGCAACGCCACCGGCTAGCTTGGCGAGTCGCTCTTGGAGCTTCTCTTTGTCGTAGCTGGAGTCGGTGTTGTCAATCTGCTTGCGGATCTGGTTGATACGGCCCTTGACCGCGTCTGAGTCTCCGTTGCCTTCGACCACCGTGGTGTTGTCCTTGGTGACGACGATCTTCTTGGCCTGGCCTAGCATGTCGAGCGTGACGCTCTCCAGCTTGAAGCCTAGGTCCTCGGTGATGAACTTACCACCCGTGAGGATCGCCATGTCTTCCATCATGGCCTTGCGGCGGTCGCCAAAGCCAGGAGCCTTGACGGCAACCACGTTCAGAATTCCACGAATCTTGTTGACCACCATGGTAGCCAGCGCATCGCCATCCAGATCCTCAGCCACGATCACCAAGGGGCGACGGGTCTGCATAACCTGCTCTAAGATCGGAACAAGATCAGCGGCGAGGCTGATTTTCTTCTCGTAGTAGAGAATGAAGGCGTTCTCGAAGATACCTTCCATGCGCTCGGTGTCGGTGACGAAGTAGGGGGAGATGTAGCCCTTGTCGAACTGCATACCCTCGACGATCTCAAGCGTGGTATCGCGGCCCTTGGACTCCTCGACGGTAATGACGCCGTCCTTGCCCACTTTGTCCAGCGCATCGGCGATGATCTCACCGATCTCGGTGTCGTTGTTACCCGAGATTGCAGCGACCTGTGCGACCATCTCGCCGTCTACCGGGATTGCATTGGCCTTGAGAGCGGCAACCGCCACCTCAACCGCCTTGTCAATTCCCTTCTTCACGGAGAGGGGAGCGCCACCGGCGGCGACATAGCGAAGGCCTTCGTTGACAATAGACTGTGCCAGCACGGTAGCTGTTGTTGTACCATCACCGGCGATATCGTTGGTCTTGCTGGCGACTTCTTTCACGAGCTGAGCGCCCATGTTCTCGAACTTATCTTCCAGCTCGACTTCTTTTGCGACCGTCACGCCGTCTTTGGTGATCGTGGGGGAGCCCCACTTCTTCTCGATCACAACATTGCGTCCGCGAGGTCCTAGGGTTACCTTGACCGCGTTGGCGACCGCATTGGCCCCACGCTCCAGAGCGCGGCGTGCCGCCTCGTCAAAAAGCAGTTCTTTACTTGCCATAGTTTTTATTTTCCGTTACTTAATCGCGTAGATCTGATCCTCATCGAGGATCATCACGGTCTCGTTGTTGAGCTTGAACTCAGTGCCGCCGTACTTGCTGTAAACAACAAGATCGCCAACTTTTACATTGAGCGCGTTGCGCTCGCCGCTGTCTAGGACGCGGCCATTGCCTACCGCAATCACAATGCCTTCTGTTGGCTTGGTCTTAGCCGTGTCGGGGAGGAAGATCCCTCCAGCCGACTTCTCGTCGGACTCCGACGGCTTGACCACGACTTTGTCACCCAGGGGTCGAATTGTCATAGTTTGCTTTCACTCCAAAATTAGCAGTCTTGGCTTCAGAGTGCCAACGGGTATTATATCAATTGTCGCAAAAAAATCAAGAGATTCTCGGAGGTTTTCTCCGAAGCTTTTTCCTAAGACAAGTTGTAATTTTGGGTGGTGTATTATTTTTTCTCTTTAAGCGATTATAATAGTGTGGCGGCGGATGCTGCCTCAAAATAATGATCTCTCTTTAGAGGAGCTACTCTAGCATGTTTTCTCGTCTGGCCGCTGCGGCGGCCCTTGCTCTCATCTTGCCATCCGCTGTGCTGGCACAGCCACCGACGCCTCCGCAAGGCACTCGGCCTCAAGGTGGACCACCGCCGGGACAGGGCGCTCCACCCTCGGCACCAGGGAAGCCCAAGCCCTACGCCGATGTGATCACCAAAGAGGCGAAGTCGGATCTGACGGGGCTCTTTAAGACGCATCAGATAGACGACAAGTACTACTTTGAGATTCCCAAGTCCGCTCTTGGCAAAGAAGTCATGTGGGTGACGACTCTTGAGCGCTCGTCGGCGTTCTACGGCTTTGGTCAGACCGAGGTGCAAGACCGCGTGGTTCGCTTCGAGAAGCGCGGCGATAAAGTCCTGATGCGCGGCGTGAGCTACCGAATCCGGGCCAACGAGAACCACGGCGATGTGAAGCGTGCGCTGGAGAAAGGCAATATCGAGCCCATTCTGGCGATCTACACGGTTCTGTCCTACGGCGATGGCGAGTCTATGGTGATAGATGCCTCGCCGCTGATCTACTCCAGCCTCTTTGGCGCGAGCTTTGATCCTAGTCGCAGCTTTATCGAGAGCATGAAGTCCTTCCCCCAGAACGTGCTGGTGAAAGTCACCGGAACGCGTGCGGGTGGCGGCGCTCCTCCTAGCCCCTTTGGTGGAGGGGCTCCGGCAGGCGGCGCCTCGGAGACGGTGGTGATCAACCACAATATCGTGATGCTTCCCGAGAAGCCCATGCTACCGCGTCTCTTTGATAGCCGTGTGGGCTGGTTTGCCACTAGCTATCAAGAGCTGGGGGGATCGGAAAATAAAGTCAAAGATGTGACGATCATTGACCGCTGGCGCTTGGAGAAAAAAGACCCTAGCGCGGCGCTCTCCGAGCCGGTCAAGCCGATCACCTACTACATGGGCAGCGAGATCCCTGCCAAGTGGAAGCCATTTATCAAGAAGGGGATCGAGGCCTGGAACCCGGCCTTTGAGAAGGCGGGCTTTAAGAACGCTGTGGTCTGTCGCGATATTCCCAGCAAAGAGGAAGACCCCGAGTTCGACGATGAGGACATCCGCTACACTATGGTGCGCTGGCTGCCCTCGGGCGTAGAGAACGCCTATGGCCCCCATCTCTCGGACCCGCGCACAGGCGAGATTCTCAACGGGAGCCCGAAGATCTTCCATAATATCCTGAGCCTGGTGCAGAACTGGTACTTTGTGCAGGCGAGCCACTCCGACCCGCGTGCTCGCAAGCTGCCGTTCCCGGAAGACCTTACGGGCGAGCTCTTGGCCTACGTGGTCACCCACGAGGTTGGGCATACGCTGGGCTTTCCGCACAACATGAAGGCTAGCTCGTCGGTGCCTATCGCGAATCTGCGCGACCCAAAGTGGACCGCGCAGTGGGGCACGACGCCCTCGATCATGGACTATGCCCGCAATAACTATGTTGCGCAGCCCGAGGATAAAGTAACCCAGCTCATGCCTAAGATCGGGATGTACGATCACTTTGCGGTGGAGTGGGGCTACTCGGTCTTTCCCGGCGTGAAGACATCTGAGGATGAGAAGACCTATCTTAATGCGATTGCTAATCGGCAGATGACCAACCCGATGCTGCGCTTTGGCAATCCCTCCGGCGATGATCCGGGCCGCCAGACGGAAGACATTGGGGCCGACGGGGTCGAGGCGACTCGGCTGGGAATGAAGAACCTGGAGCGGACGCTGGGCTGGCTTGCGTCGGCGACTCTCAAGTCCAACGAGGATTTCTCCGATCTGGACGCGATGTACAACGAGGTTCTGGGCCAGCGCTCGCTGGAGCTAGGCCATGTGCTCACGATTGTCGGCGGCGTGACTGAGACGGAGTACCATGTTGGGCAGAGTGGCAATCCCAACTACACGCCCGTTCCCAAGGCGCGTCAGAAAGCCGCCGTTCAGCTCTTCAACGACCTCGTCTTCAAGACAAGCCCGATTCTGGTACGTCCGGACATCACCAGCAAGACCAGCGCAACGGGAACGGTAGACCGGGTGCTCTCTGAGCAGCGGCGCTTTATCAGTGGCCTGCTCAGCGACAGCCGCCTGAACAAGCTCGTGGAGTTTGAGACGACGGCTCCTAAGGCGGCCTACCCGATCAGTGAGCTGCTCACAGACCTCAAGAACGGGATCTTCAGCGAGCTTGCACAGCCCAAGCCCACCACGGATCTCTACCGCCGCAACCTCCAGCGTGCCTACGTGGATGCCCTCGTGGCTAAGCTCGGCCCACCCCCCGCGCCGCCCACGCTTCCTGCGGGCCTGCCTGCCGATCTCGTCCGGCGTGCTCGTAGCAACTCGGGTCCTCTCTCCGGTGAGGCAAAAGTGCAGGTTCGCGCCGCGCTTGGGGAGCTTCAGGCATCGTTGGCTACCGCAAAAGCCAAGACCACAGACCGTGCAACTCTGCTACACATCACGGATTCGTGGAAGCTGATTGACGAGGTTCTGAACCCGAAGAAGTAGGGGCCGTAATCTGGCCCTGCTAGAGTGGCAGGGCCAGATTGTTAGGAATTTAACAGAGCTTGTGTCACATTTGTGATATATGTGCCGTTGGAGAAAAAGAAACGAGGAGGAACTCCAAATGCACCAGGTTGACAAGTCAAAAAGTAATCCTTTGTTGACAAAACAGAATCTCTCTATTCTTAAGACAAGCTATGTAAAAGCACTGCCCCAGCTCTCCGCTCCCCAAAAGCAGCTCTCAGACCAGCGGCTTGCCGTGCTTCAGCGCACAAATGCAGACTTCCAGGGCCAGCTTCAGGGCCTTTTCAAAGAGCAAGGGATAGATCCCAAGAAGCTCAACGATGAGCTGAAGCTGATCTTTGGCCTCAGTGACCCCAAGCAGCAAGAACAAAAACTTACCGAGTTTAAACAGAAAAATGCCTCGTTCTTCTCGGCTGCCCAGAATCGCTTCAATGCCTCAGGTCTCAGTAAGAGTTTGATTTCCCGCTATCCGCTGGGTAAGAACCAGAAGCTGCGTCCTGCCCCTAACCCCGGTGGAGTGATGGTTGAGGACGATCCGCCCCCTCCGCCCCCTCCCCCCGCAAGCTCCGATCTGCGCCTGGCAGCACCGTTTAGTTTTTCGGGACTGAGCGAACGAGGTGATGCTTGTGAGGCAAGTGATCAGGGAAGACTTTCTGCCTTCATTAGCAAGTACATGGATTCGGGGCGGAGAACGGCTTTTGTAGGGCAAGTTCTGATGGTGCCAGCTGGGGTACGTTCGGTAGAGGTCACCTCTGTTTTCTCCGACACCTATTTTTTTGCATCTGCGACAGTAGTGGGTGGCTATGCTTCAGCCGATACACATATTAGCTTGCAGCTCCTTACCGAAGGGAATCAGCTTCTCTCCGAAGATAGACGTACGATGGCGAATGTATCCCTCCCCATGGGGGGGACTGTCTCGGATACGCGTGGACCACAGGGGCCTGCCGTGTCCCTGATCGGGCGCTACAATCGGCCAGATCCGGCACGAGAAGAGCGACTCCATCTTGTACTGACGGTCGAGGCCTGGTGTGGCGGGGGCGGGCTTTTAGGAGGGGGAGGGAGTGCTCGTAGCTTGGGGACGCTGGAGCGCTTCGATGTGCGCCTAGTTCGGTAGCGGGTAGGTATACTGCCTTTGATGAAAATTATTCTGGCGACTCGCAACGCCCACAAGGTCGAGGAGATGCAGCAGCTTCTCCCCGACCTTGAGCTCTTACCTCTCCCCGAGGATGCTCCAGACCCCGAAGAAACGGGCGCGACTTTCCTCGAAAATGCCCGCATCAAGGCCCTCTCTGCCGCGCTGCACACGGGGCTTCCCGCCCTCGCGGATGACAGTGGTATTTGCATAGACGCGCTCGGTGGCGCTCCCGGCGTGCACTCCGCCCGCTGGGTGAGCGAGGAGAACTGGATTCCAGAAGTCTTGAAAAAGCTTGACGGAAAAATAGACGGTGAGCGTAGCGCCCGCTATGTCTGTGCCCTGAGCCTGATGGCTCCCGATGGCACGATCTTGGCGGAGTCCGAAGGCACTTTTGCGGGGCGCATCGCAGGGGAGCCTCGTGGTACCAATGGCTTTGGCTACGACCCGATCTTTCTGGTAGAGCCCGACTACGCGCAGACGGTGGGTGAGATTAGTACCGAAGAAAAACATGCCCGCAGCCACCGTGGCGTGGCCGCACGGGTACTGAAAGAGGCTCTATGAAGATCTGCATTGATCCTGGCCATCCGTCGGAGGTAGGGGAGGGAACCCGCGGCAAGAAGCTTACAGAGATGCGCGCTGCGTGGCTGGTGGCCAAGCGCTTAGAGGCGATTTTAAAGGCCGCCGGGCATGAGACGAAGCTCACCAAGTCCCGTGAGAGAGAGTTTGTCAAGAACCGCAAGCGCGCCGAGATTGCCAACGCCTTTGGTGCCGATCTTCACGTCCGCCTCCACTGCGACTCGGAGGGCGGCACGGGTTTCTGGACGTATTTTCCCGACCGCCAAGGCACCGACTCCACCGGCAAGCGTGGCCCAAGTGGGAGCGTGATCGTGGCCTGTAAAGAAAAGGCTCCAAAGTTCCATGCTGCGCTTGCCGTCGGGCTTAAAGGCGCTCTACGGGATAACGGCTGCCAGCCTGATGTGAGAACTTTTGTGGGAGGCAAGCAAGGCGCACTCACCGGCTCGATCTGGTCGCAAGTGCCGGTGGTGCTCGTCGAGATGTGTGTCCTGAGCAACGCCAAAGATGAGGCCTTTCTCACCTCGGAGAAGGGCCAAGATCAGATGGCGCAGGCACTAGCGGCGGGCGTTGCGGCGGCGTGCGGCTAGGGGAATTAGCCCCAGGAGCGCAAGGGCAAGTGTGTCCGGTTCAGGGATGCTCTGGCCACCGACCACGTCTTGTCCCTTCAGGTTGCCTTTCGAGTCTACGGTGTTGTCCACTTGGAAGTACTGCGCCTGATAGCCACTGATGTCTTTGCCACTCTTGAGAGTGTCTTTCGCATAGGTTAGGTAGCCGTCGGCACTGTCAATAAGCTCCTGACGGTTGACGGAGCCATCGGCGTAGTTGAGCTTAAAGTTAAACAGCCCCTGGCTCAGGTCAAGCCCGAAGTTGGCTTTGCTAGAGTCGAAGTCATTGACAATCTCCCAGAAGGCAAGCTGAAGCCCAGCTTGCTCTCCAAGAGTGTTGGCAACCTGAGGGCTACTGGGATCGGCGGGGTTGCGGTTGGCGTAGTTGTGGTAGAGGAGCGCGAGCGTATCGCTTGCTTTAGGGTCAGGCGTGCTGCTCCAGGGCTGCATAAACCCCTTGGTTGTGCCAAGGTCGTTGCTGGCACCGTTAACAAGCCAGGCTGTGGGCTCGACGCAGAGGGTGTAGAACCAGTCGCTACGGCTAAGATCGAAACCGGTTTGCCCCGACTTGCCGTACTGGGTCTTGAGAAGCCCCGCTCCGCTCTGGACCGTCTCCAGCTGCGTGCCATTGAAGGTCTGGAAAGTCAGTCCCGAGAGAAGGCCACCGCTGGTGCTATTAAGATCTGCGCTACTCTGACCCGTGAAGCTACTCAGGTCGAAGAATAAGTTAGTACGGGACTGTGCAAAAGCAGAGGGAGCGAGGAGCGTGAGAGCTAGAGCAAGGCCCAGAGGAAAGTGAAGGGCATGAGAGTTCATGCCCTAGATGTTTGGTGGGGCAAAGAATGCCCCACACGGTGGGAATTAATGGTTTTTTAGCCCTCGGCTTGCTCTAGCTTGATATCGCCACTCACCGACGAGAGCACGAGCATCGCCCCGGTGCCCTCCCCGATAGACTCGCTGACAATACTCATCCCAGCACCCCGGATCTCTCGCAGGCTACCATCGCTTCCCCGGACCTTGCCACGAAGCTCACCGCTCTTGCTACGCGCTTCGAGGACAGCGTTGGTTTTATAGGGAAGTGTCAGGTGCGTATCGCCGCTGATGGTCGAGAGCACCAGCTTACCTTTAACCAGGCTTGCACGAGGGGCAAAGCTCAGGCTCCCGGAGATGCTGTCCAGAAGCGCTTCTTCGTCAAAGTCGCACTCCTGAATCTTAGTGTCTCCCGAGACCGTGCGGACACTCAGCCGAGTGCAGCTCACCCCACACAGGGTGCTGTCCCCCGAAACGGCAGAGAGAGTAATCACGGGGACAATTGCCTCGTTGAGGGAGATATCGCCGCTCTGACTCTCGCCCTTGAAGCTTGCGCCATCGAGTCGAATGGCCTGAATGTCTCCGGAGGTTGTTCGAGCACTGACAGAGCCTAGCACGCCCTCGATTCCGATATTGCCTGCCGTGGTCTCTGCTGCCACATCGCCTGCAATCTCGGCCAGGTGAATGTCGCCCGCCTGGGTGGCAGTGACGGCAGCCGCCTTAATGCCCCGCACCGAGAGATCCCCAGAAGGGGAGAGCAGCGAGACTTTGACGCCCTCGGCGGGCACAAAGACTTTTAGGTGGAGCTGGATGCGTTTTGCCTTGACGCTACCACTGACCGTGATTGCGCCCCCGGTGTCACTACTCTCGGTGCTGACCTGCACCGCCTCGGCAACCGCTTGCGCCTCTTCGGGAGTTGCGGACCAGACCCGAAGTGTCCCCGCCGCACGCACCTCGGGGAAGTCGCCGCCCTGGACGGTAATATCGCCGAAGGGATTCTTGATGCGAAGCGTCCCACCCGAAGGCACGTTTAATGTCACTTCGTAGCCCTGCTCCAGAGTCGGCTCGCCCTGGAAGCCTTGCGTGATATCCGAGAGATTGATATCAATACTGCCAATCGAGTCCGTGACTTGTTTGCTTAGCTTCCGCGCTTGCTTGGCGGCGTTGGATGCAAACCGGCCCGCGTCAAAGTCCCGGAAGCTTCCTGCGATGCTCTTGGCACCGGGTAGTCCCTTCAGCGCCTGGTTGAGCGCCCCTATCGGATCGGGTGACTTCTTTGCTTCCTCGATCTGCTCCTCTGCAGCGGCAAGCTGCTGGTCCATCCCCGCCACTCTCTCCCGTGCTGCTGCGATCTTGGCCCGCGCCCGTGCAAGGGTCTCGGTCTCAAAGTCATCTGTCCCCCCCGTCCCCACAGGTGGGGGAGCTTTTTCAGGTTCTGGTGCTGGGGGCGCTTCGGTGGGCTTCTCCATCGCAGCAAGAAGCTGCGAGGCTTCATCGGCGGTGATCTTGCCTTCTTGCAAGAGCTGCAAGATCTTGAGGTTCTCTTCTTTTGACATCGTTTTGGTTCTTTCTAAATTCTAAAGTTCTGCCAAGAGGTGTGCAGCCTCACTGGCGGTAAGGCTTCCCTCTTCCACCTGGCGCAGGATGGTACGGCGACGGGGATTTTCCGGTGCTGCGGTATCGGCTAAAGTGGCTTCCAGAGCATTGACGGCACTATCGAGCTTGGCACGAACCGTGGGGTAGGAGATGCCTAGCATCCGCTCCATATCGCGAATCACGCCCCGGCAGCGCACAAACGTCTCGATAAAGCTCTGGTGCTCCGCCGAGAGTCGCGCGAGCGGTGGGGGAGGGAAGTCTCCACAGAGCCGAGTACGGCAAGCCGTGCAGCTCAGCTCAGAGACACGCAGGGCTTCATCACAGACGGGGCACTGCTGGGGGCTTCGATTCATGAAAATAATCTATCATGAAAATTAATAATGTCAAGAATGATATTGATATTGTTAATTTTAATCCCGCCGGTTGGAGCGGCGGGAGGTCACCGAGGGGAAAAGGGAAGGCGAACCGGAGCGCTACGAAAAGGGAGAGAGGGCCGCGACGTGTCTACATCGAACGCCTTGCCGATATTGTTGCCCGCGAGGTCTTCCAGCAGCGGCGAGGCGACTAAGAAATAGCGACGACTCTGCCAGGGCTTCTGGGGGATGAAGTGCCAGCGGCGCTCAAAGTCCTGTAGGGTTCCTGTGCCCTGCATTTTCTCAACCGTGATCAGCCGCTGCGCCAGAGCGTAGTCCAGCGGCTCGTTAAAGCGCACGATCAGCGGCTCGTGGGTGCCGATTTTAGGAGGTGTGATGTGCCAGCGCGATGGCTCAATCGGGGTGCGGTCGGCCTTGGTCACGAGAAAGCGCTTGCGAAACGGAGCGACGAGTGGCTTTCCGTGGCCATCTTGCCATGTCGCGGCGAGCTCCAGGGTGAAGTGCTTCCCGATCGCAAGAGCGCCGCCGATATCCTCCAGTGGCTTCACGCCTCGCTTGATGCGCCCCGGATCAAAGAGCAGTGTCAGGCGGGTCTGCTCCGGACTCCACAGCTCCTCGGCAAGCTCTAAAAACGGCAGATCCACGGGCGTGCCATCGGCTTGGAGCAAGCGAATGTGCTGGTACGAGTCTCCACGACTCATCGGAGCGGAGAAGTGAAGATAGAACTTGAGCAGGTTCAGGGGCAGGGTGCTGGCACTCGGGTAGACCTGGAGCACGCGCGTGGGCACAGATGGCGCCGGGGAGGGGAGGCGAAAGCTCGCAGAGGCTGTGCCGGAGACAGCGTAGTAGGTTGTGCCGGGAAGCAATGGGAAGCGTGGCACAAAGACCACAAGCGCTCCCCGTTTCTCCATGCTCCCCGCCATGGGGGTCTCGCGCTGCTCGCCCGCAAAGACACTAAGATCTTTGAGTGGCTGCGGATTCGACAGACCTGAGGCTTCGACGCTCGCCCGGTTGGAGCCTTTTGGGCCCACTACCCAGCGCAGCGTGATGCTCTGGCCTGCCGCTCGCATTACGGCAGAGGCCGGGTTTCGAGGGTCAGCACGCCGCCCTCGTCGCGCCGCAGAACCACGGCGGTCTTGTTGTTGAGCTTATCGAGCTGGTCAATGCCGGTCCAGTCGGCCAGTGTCTCGTAGCCGACGCCTTTTTTATCGGGCACTGGTGCGGTGATCGGCTCGGCTTTCTCAATGCTCTCCGTGACGATCTTCATGACGCCGCGTGCACTATTGGCCATGAGCAGATTCACACGCCCATCTTTCTGATAGGCGATAATGTCCAGGGGGCGGTTTCGATTCCCTAGCTCCGCAATCGTCTTGCCCTGGATCTTAGCACCCGGCTTGATGGCGCTCAGCGGGAACTGCACCAGCGGCGTGCAGGTATAGGCCGCCAGTACATGCGCCTCCTTGCCGATCATAAACGGGACAAACGTGCGGATGGGGGCGCGGGTCTCGAAGCGTCCGTGGGCTCCGTGGTAGATCTCGACGCTCGTCGGGTTGGCGCTGTCCTTGAACGGAAACGGAATCGAGCGCAGGGTTGCGGCAAACTCCTCGTTGGAGAGGCCCGCCACCAGTAAGCGCCCATCCTGAAAGGCCAGATCGGTAACAGACTCCAGCCGAGGATTACTGCGCCCCGGGGTGCCCTCCGCCGGCGCCGCTGGCAGTGCGACTTCGGAGAAGTGTACTTTTTCGAGCGCCACCAGCTCGACCTCACTCTCGCCTTTAACGCGCACCAGGGCGGGAGTCGCCTCAGGGCCACGCCCCCGCGAGACCGACAGATAGATATTGCCCGACACAGGGTTCACCGCCATGTCCTCGATCACAATATCCTTGGGCTCCGCGCCGAGCAGCCCCGCTATTTTCTTCTCCAGTCCCGCAATCTTCAGCGCCATCGCTGCCTTGCCAGGCTTGGTATCGTCGGTGGAAACGGCGATAATAGCGGCGGCCTTCGTGTCGGCGATAAAGAGAACGCCCTCCGGCCCAAACGTCAGTGAGCCCATGGAGCGGAAACTTGGCGCACCCACACGCATTCCCGCCGTCGCTTTTCCCGCATGGGCGCCACTGGCTACCATAAGAGTGAGAACGGCTCCGATCATAAAACGATTCATTTCCAATACTCCTCCAAAAAAGTTAGCTCAGCATTCGTGGCAGCTTAGTGCTATTCCTTCTTGAGAACTTCCAGCCGGAATTTATAGGTGCTATGTCGCCGCTCACTGTCCCAGAGATGCAGGGTCATCGGCACGGAGGTGCCAGGTTTGGCGTCGGGCATCACCTGGATCGTAAACGGGTTTTGAAGCGGGGAGCTACGGTACTCACTGGGCACCACGATCGCGGGATCTTGCGATGTCAGAACCGCATAACTCCACGCGCCGCCGGTGATTATCGGCGGTGTCCAGCCCAGAGTCGCATTGGGAGTAATGGGCTTGTCGGTCGTGCCGCTCCCCTCCAGCTTTAGAGTCCCGCGCTGCGCCAGCGGTAGCTCACCTGCGGTCTCCAGCCAGAAGCGCCAGGCCTCTTTGACAGTGGTCTCGTACTCTTTGGCGACATCGCGCTCCGACGGGTAGCGCCCAGCGACGCCCTTGGCCTTGCTGGGGATGCTGATCTCAAAGTTAAAGCCATAGATGCCGTAGCTGTAGTAGGCATGCGTGTAGGTCAGCCCCGAGTTACCACCCCGCACGCCCGGCGCGGGCTCGCTCCCTGGCTTTGACTTGGTGATGGAGTAGGGGGAGTCGCTCTGGCGCTGCTGCATCCCGGTGACGATCTTAAGATAGCGGGCATGATCGGGGGCGATGCTATGGGCGGGGAAAAGAATCTCGCGGAGGGGGCTATGGATGTCCATAAACGCCCGGAGCTGGGGGTGCGCCGCGAAAAACGCATCCAGCGCCTGGTTCTCGGGCTCCGAGAGGGCAGCCAAGCCCTCGAAAATATCGGCACCAGGTCGCGCCGTTGAGTCGTTCCAGGTGCTGTCGATCTCGCGTCCACCGCCCCACCGAACAGGGAAGTTGCGGTTTAAGTCCACCCCAAACGTCCCATCTCCATTTCCCACTCTGTTTTTGCGCCAGTCTTTGTGCGTCTCCTCCCAGAGCTTGCCGTCCACATTGAACATCGGCACATACCAGAGGCAGCGCTGGCTCTTCCAGCCCACCGCCAGCTCCTCTTCGAGAAAGCGCAGGGTGCAGTAGGCAGGCTGCTGCTCGCGCGGGTGAATCCCCGAGAGCCACATCAGCTCCGGCTGGCCCGGCTTGCCGATACGGACAAGAGGAATGCGACGCCCCTCGCGTGTCTTTCCGGGGAGCGCGGAGATCTCGATCAGCTCGGGGTACTTCTTCTTCCAGGCAGCAATCCGCTGCTCGATCTGGGCAAAGGTCAAAAGCCGTCCATTGGACTGATACCCTCCTCCCCCAGCCCCCGGGTACCCTCTGGGTGCCAACCCTGGGAGGAGGGGCTGGGGGAGGCCAAGTGCGGGTGCGGCGAAAAAGAGGCTGGCGAGAGCAAGAAGTGTGTATTTCATAAAGTTACTCCCCTCCTCCCAGAGCTCTTGGGAGGAGGGAACTAGGGAGGAGGGGCTGGGGGAGGAGGGCTACGGTTGGCAGCCCAGCTGGGGGAGCAGACACGGGGCGCAGGATGCTGCCGCGATTCCGGTGCCCGTGAGCACGGGGGTGCAGAGCGCTTGATAGCGGTTGTCGCCTACAGGCGGGAAGAAGTCCACACTCAGCTTGCGAGCCTTCACGTGGCCATCGGCCCAGATCACGTTGGTCATGCCATTGTGCCGACCACGTGGGGCACCGTAGTCATTTGCGCCCGCCATCAGGCTACTTCCCGAGTGAACAAGGAGGTAAGGAAAGCGGTTGGCCGTTGTCGGAAAGCCTGCGACCGCATTGATGGCGCGCTTCTCTGGCCAGAGATCTGAGTTGCCAAACGCGGCGGTCTGGGCGGTGGAGGCACCGTCCACGATGAGCACCGTATCGGCGGGCCGCTCCATGGCAGGAAGCGAGCTGGTCATCACCCCACCACTGGCGTTGTTATTGCCCCCGAGATAGTAGTTGTAGGCATAGGTCACCACAAAGCCGTTCCCAATGCCACAGCCTGCCGCATTGGCAATCGTCCCCGCCGTGATGCCTGAGGTGCGGGGCGCACTGGGGCACTGGAAGACTTGGGTGCTCTTAATGTAGGGCTGGATCATCGCGGGCCACGAGCAAAGCGTACCGCTCGCCGAGGTTCCCCACATGCCCATTAGGAGCATCTCATCGTAGTCTTGGGTGTACATCAGCAGGCCCGTGGCGATCTGTTTTTGATTCGAGAGGCACGAGGCCGCGCGGGCTTTCTCGCGGGCTTGGGCAAAGACAGGAAAGAGAATGGCGGCAAGAATCGCGATAATGGCGATCACCACCAGGAGTTCAATTAAGGTAAAGGCACGACGCATAGGGTCAACCTCCAAAGGTTTTAAGAAGAAGTGTGTCCCGATTACCCAGGCGAACGGCAGGACAGAAAAGTGCTATCGGCGCTCCCTCGGGGGCGTTCCCCGTGTAAGCTTGCTTTTTCGTGCAGACGACCTACCTTTGCGCCAGTGACGCCGACGGAAGAATTATACCGCAGAACCTAAAAAGATGGGTTTGGTACGAAGGAGTAGGGGATGCCGGACAAAAAAGAGGCGCATCAAGGCGAGGAGTTGAAAATTCCTCGCTGAAGGCAACAAGTTGCCGAACGTCCTGCCGGACGGATATCCCTGGCCCGGAGGGCCCTCGGCGCGAAGCGTCCCTATACAAGTTTCTTCGCACTGGAATGCCGCAGAGCACTGTCGTGGACTCTCTCCGCGGCTACTACATTATGACACCAGGATGGATGGAGCCACGGTCTATCACTTAAAGATACTTATTGGACACAAGAGAGCCACTGAAAGCCCGAAAACCAGCCTGATGCGGTTAATGGTAATAACGACTCCCTATTCTTAAGATTTGAGAATGGGATTTTGAAAGAGAAATGTTTCTGCTGGGACTGAGCGGGGTACAGTAGGGGCATGGCGGAGACGATTGTTCCTGGGAAAAGCATTGGGAAGCTACGTTTAGGAATGGGCGTTCTTGAGGCGATCCGGTTGCGCGGGAGGCCTCAGAGCACCGAGTGGGTGGAGGTTTCGACGGTGAAGAACCCCAAGCCTGCCCCCACCACGACTCTGGAGCTACTCTGGTGGGAAGGGGGCACAGCCGACGACCCCGAGAGCTGGCTGATTGCCCATGTGAAGCGGGAGCGGGTCGTGCAGCTCTCCGCGATGGGGGTCAACTACCGCCTGACCAACGGCATCTCGACCACCAGCGACTTTACGCGCATCCGAAAAGTCTACCCGAAGCTCAAAGTCCGCGCGGGCTACTTTGGCTCCGAGGACGAGCCGGGCTACGTGGGGTATTTTTTCGATGAGATCGCGCAGGGGCTGGCGTTCACCCAGGGCACGCAAGACGACACGGCTACCTACAATAGCCTTCCCAAGAGCTTCCCCGCGAGCCTAGTCGTCCACCCGCCGCGCCAGCGTGTGCTTCTGATGGAGCATGGCCTGATCGGGCTGGAGGAGACGCCTCTCGGGGAGACTTCAAAGCGCATCGCCGCCTGGCTGGCAGGCGGCATGCTCAAACCATGGTGAGGGTCGGGTACAATGACTCAATACTTATGCAAGACTCGCTTCCCATCGCCGCCGTCTCTGATCTGACCGTGCGCTACGGCTCGAAAACCGTGCTGGATCAGTTCTCTCTGGAGATCCCCGAAGGCTGCGTGGGGCTGCTTGGGCCGAACGGGGCGGGGAAGACGACTCTGATCAAGACCCTGCTGGGCTTTGTGGCTCCGAGCTCGGGGCGGGCGCAGGTTATGGGGCTGGATGTGGCGACTCAGGGCAAGCGCATCCGCCAGAAGATCGGGCTGATGCCGGAGCAGGACTGCCATATTCCCGGAATGAACGCGGTCACGTTCGTGGCCTACGCGGGAGAGCTGGCCGGGATGCCCCCTGAGCAGGCGATCCGGCGTGCCCACGAGGTGCTGGAGTGGTGTAGCCTCGGGGAGGCGCGCTACCGCAATGTCGAGACCTACTCCACCGGAATGCGGCAAAGAGTGAAGCTGGCACAGGCGCTGGTGCATGGCCCAAAGTTATTATTTTTAGACGAACCCACCAATGGACTTGACCCGGCGGGCCGTGATGAGATGCTAGAGCTGGTGCGCGATGTCAGCCATGGCAAGGGCCTCTCTGTGGTGGTCTGCTCACACTTGCTGCCCGATATCGAGAAGACCTGTGATACCGTGGTGGTGATGCGGCGCGGCGAAGTGGTGCGGCAGGGGCCGATTGCGGAGCTAAAGCAGACCCGTGGTGTCCAGTTCGATGTCGAGCTGCGCTTGTTCTCCGATGGGTTTGTGGGCGCGATGGGGCAGCGAGGAGCAAGCCTTGTTTCGCAGCTGGGAAGCTCGTGCCGCTTCGCCCTCCCCGAGACGGAGTCCAATCCCCACCGCCTGATCTTCGATGCGGCGATTGTCTCTGGGGCACAAGTACGTGGCTTTCGCCCTGCCGAAAGAAGCCTAGAGGATGTGTTTATGGAGGCAGTGAGCGGATGAGTACCGAGCGCGCAAGTAGTGCCCCGAACCTGATTGCGGATCGCACGTACCGGAACTACGATGGCCCCATGCGAGCCGTCCGAGCCGGGTGGTGGGTGATCGCGCAGTCCGTGATCCGAACCAATATCAAGAAGGTTGGCTTCTGGATGCCGATCTTGATGATCGTGCTGATCCACTTGTTTTTTGGGCTGTTTTTCTTTCTGAACCACAATGTCACGCGGGCCTTGGGCGATATGGGTGGCGGCGGTGGGGGAGGACGAGGGCCATTTGGTCGCCAGGGCACCTTTACCTACGCCGCCTGCACTTACTTATGTGTCACCGAGAGCTGGCTGATGGTCTTTATCGAGGCGCTGATTATTGGGGCGGGCTGCATTGCGGCAGACAACCAGTCAAACGCGCTGCTGGTCTATCTTGCACGGCCTCTGACCAAGCTCGATTATCTGGTAGGGAAGTGGTTTGGAGTCTTCTCCCTTCTCTGGTGCGCGTCTGGAATCCCGACGTTGCTGATCTATATTTTTCTTCTGACGAGCTACTACGATGAGGGCTTCTGGTCCCAGAATCCGTACTTACTGCCGCGTCTGTTCATGGCGACTTTGATTGCGCCCGTGCTCAATGCTAGCCTGATCGTGGGAATCTCGGCCTGGTCCAAAGGAGGGCGGCTGGCAGGGGCGACCTACGCGGGCTTCTACTTTGTGATTGGGACGCTTACCTATGTCGCGGGGATCATCATGGCGGATAATGCTTTTGTCGCCCTAGACAACGAGAAGTCAGGAGCCAAAGTGGCGATTGTGCGTGCGATGACTGTCCGTAATGCCAGTGTGGGCGGAGTCACTGATGGGCTGGCGATGAATCTCTTGCATGTCAAGCCACAAGATCACCCGTTTCCCGTCGCAGGGGGGCGTAAGGGCCGTCAGCAAGCACCGCTGACTTGGCCGCTTGCCGCACTGGGAACCGCCTTTGTGCTACTGCCCCTCGCCGCTGCCCACCGGAAAATTCGCGCCGTGGAGATCATCAGCGGATGAGCCAACCCATGATCTCTCTTGAGCGCGTTTCGCGCTGGCATGGCCAGGTAATTGGCCTCAACGATGTCTCTTTTCAGCTTCCTGCCGGGCTGACGGCGCTACTCGGCCCCAATGGGGCAGGCAAGTCCACGCTGCTGAAGCTTGTCACCGGGCAGCTTCGTCCACACACGGGCCGCGTGCTCTCTCTGAACCAGGAGCCCTTTGCCAACCCTGCGGTGGCGGCGCGGCTGGGGTACTGCCCGGAGATTGATAACTTCTACGAAGAGCTGACCGGGCGCGAGTTTGTGACCCTGCTGGCGGCGATGAACGGAATCCGGGGCGAGGGAGCGAAGAAGCGGGTTCAGGAAGTCATGGAGCAGGTCGGTATGGCGGATCGGTGCGACCGGCGCATCGGGGGCTACTCCAAGGGCATGCGTCAGCGCATCAAAGTGGCGCAGGCCATTATCCACGACCCCGATATTCTGATCATGGACGAGCCGCTGAATGGCCTGGATCCCGTGGGCCGCCGCGAGATGGTGGAGCTGATGCAGAGCTTTGCCGCGCGGGGCAAGTGCGTTTTAGTGTCCAGCCATATTCTGTATGAAGTCGAGCAGATCACGGATCGAATTCTGGTGATCTTCAAAGGTCGCGTGCTGGCCCAGGGCAATATCCACGACATCCGTGACCAGATTGACAAGCATCCCCATCACATCCGCCTTGTCACGGATCGTCCCCGCGAGCTCGCTGCGACTCTCATCGGACAGCCCTTTGTGCTCTCGGCACGGGTAGATCCCAAGAGCGAGAAGCTTGTCGAGATCGAGACCCACCAGCCCGACGTCTTTTATGGAGCGCTGCCCCAGCTCGTGATCTCCGGCGGCTTTCTTATCGAGCGCTTCCACTCGCCGGACAATAACCTGGAATCCGTGTTCCGTTATCTCGTCGGCGATGCCTAGGCTGGTTTGCTGGCTGCCATCAAATACGCTGTCTCCGCGATGCCACCTAGGGTAAAAGAGAGTGCTGCAAGCGGCAGTGCGGGGAGCTTGGCGACAACGCCTGCGACAAGCACGAGCGCTTGGACACTCAGCCCCAGAATCATGCCTCTGTAGATGGGTTTGGTGTTCTGTCGGGCTACCAAAACGCCTCGCACAAAAGAGCTGGTCGCGGCAATCAGGGGCAAGAGTGCTCCCCAGAGGATCCCCTCGCGCACCAAGCTATGGAGATCTGCCGGGACTCCTAGTGCCGTGGCGTAGAGGTTGCACAGCGGCGTGAGGGCCAGAAGCAGGGTTAGGCCCGTTGTCACGACCCCGACAATGCTGGCAAAGCGTGAGAGTGTCGCCTCGAGCACCGTCTCTCTTTTTAGCTGCGCCACCGTGATCTCCTGCACCGCAAAGCCCCAGCCGCGTAGCAAGAGGAGCGCGGAGAACACGACCGGAAAAGCCGCTAGGGTCTGGGTGGCCAAGGGCAGGCGTGCGACAGCGGCGCTGGTGAGGGGCTGCGCGACGAGCGTGAGCAGCGTGGTCATGGCGAGCGGCGTGTGGAACCTGGCAATGGCCTTCTGCGTGAGTGGCTCTTCACCGGGCTCGTGCATCTTCGGGAGCGAGCGGATGACAGGGCGGGCGAAGCTACTGGCCGAGAGCGCCTCGACCAGCACACCCAGCATGATCGCCACGGCTGCCGTCGCTGCGCCCGAGAGAATTTTCAGCGAGGAGAGAGCCAGAGCCGTGAGGAGCACCGCCACCAAGCGAATGGCCGTGCCGTAGGTGACAAGCTGTGTCTGGCCCTGGCGCACTAAGACACCCTGATGAAAGCGACGCCAGGCAATGGCGGCGCTCCAGAGAAGCATAAGCTGCATCGGCAGGCGCGTGGCTTGCACAATAGGGGCAGGCTGGCCGAGAAGCTCTAGACAGGTAAAGTCCAGCAGGGGCGTAAACGACAGGGCGGCAGTGATCACCGTGCACCAGAGCGCGATTCGCAGCATAAACGAGCGCAGGGCCAGAAACGTGTCGGTGTTCTTCACCAGCGCCGTCGCCGTCGCGAGAAGCATGATGACCGGACTCTCGATGAGGAGCGAGAGCTGCATGGTTAGCCCCCACGCCGCCAGGTTGATCTTGGTCTCCGCCAGTCGGCCAATGGCCCACTGCACCGAGGGGCCTTCAAGCATCATGAGCTGGAAGCTCAGCGCGAGGGGAAGATAGAGACGAAGCAGACGAGACACCGCGTTCATTGTACCGCTTTTACTAGCAAGTGTTATTATTACTAACTAATGATAATTGACAGAATTGAATGAACGACGTATAATGTTTAATCGCCGCTCACGCCTGTTGGGTGCGGGCGGCTTTTGACTGTTTTAGAGGATGTTGAGGCGTAGACGTGGAGAAGGTTCGGATCGGCCTGGTAAGTCTGGGCTGTCCAAAAAATTTGGTAGACTCTGAGGAGCTCTTAGGGGCTCTCACAGAAGGCGGACGTGGGCAACTCGTTGAAGGGGATGCGGACGCCGATGTGGTGGTCGTTAATACCTGTGCCTTCATTGAGAGCGCCAAACGGGAGTCTCTAGCGGCAATTCGGTCTGCGCTGGCTCGAAAAGAGCGCGGCGAGATCTCCAAGGTCGTGGTGGCGGGCTGCCTTGCCCAGCGCTACGCCGAGACTCTGGCCCGTGACTTGCCCGATGTGGATGGGCTCTTTGGAATCCAGAGTGCCACCCAGATCGCAGACTCGATCTTCCCCCGCCGCACTGCCTTTGAGCTTCCCGTGCTGGGCAATAACTTCGTCCAGCCCATCACCGAGAAGTACCCGCTCATTCCGCCGTCACGGGTGCGGGCGACAGCGCCTTGGACGGCGTATCTGAAGATCTCCGAGGGCTGCGACCATGCCTGTACGTTCTGCTCGATTCCGAGTTTTCGGGGCAAGCACCGCTCCAAGCCGCTAGAGCGCATCGTGAATGAGGCCAAGCGCCTCGTGGATGCGGGAGCCATTGAGCTGAACTTAATCGCCCAGGACACCACGGCCTACGGGATGGACCTCTACAAGGAGCTCGCCCTGCCACGTCTCTTAACCGAGCTGGGCAAGATAGAGAATCTGAAGTGGGTGCGCCTGCTCTACTGCTATCCCACG
>NZ_CBAYMC010000020.1:0-26948 GCF_964826245.1 Armatimonas sp.
ATTCCGATCCTGCACCGCTGTGGCGGCGTCCCTGCCTGCACGACGTGCCGCGTCCAAGTGCTGGAGGGCGACGTGACGCCCATGTCCGACGAGGAAGAGTCCGCTCTGGAAGATCCTGAGCTGATCGCCACCCACCGGCTCTCCTGCCAGCTACGCGTCCAGGGCGACATGAAAGTCGCGGTCTGGGGCGAGGTCGGTAAAGAAGCAAAAGGCGCGTTCTTCACCGATGGCAAGGTCTTCGACAGCGCGGGCGAGCGCCCCGCCGACTAAGGCGTCGCTAGACATGCTATAGTAAGCCGGGGCATCTTTGCCCTGGCTTTTTTGCTTTATGGCTGACGAACCTGAACCCATCTCCCGCATGGTCGCGCTCCGCGGCCTGCGTATCTCGACGCAGGAGGGACTGTGGGCGACGGTTTTTGTGGTGCTCACGGGCGGCGCGTTTCAGATTGGGTTTGCGCGGCAGCTGGGGGCCAACGACTTTGTGCTGGGGCTACTTGCGGGGTTGCCTGCTGCCGTGGGGCTTTTGCAGATTCCCGCCTCGCTCTACATTGAGCGGCGTGGCGAGCGGCGGCGCTTTGTGGCGTTCTCAGCAGGAGCAGGGCGGCTGGCACTGGCGGCACTCGCACTCGTGGCACTTGCACCGCTGCCACTTCCTCTTAAGCTGACTCTCTTTTTGATCTTGCTAATTCTCTCTTCGGCGCTACTGACCATCACGGTTCCTGCCTGGACAAGCTGGATGAGCGATCTTGTGCCTGGCGACGCGCGGGGGCGCTACTTTGCGGGGCGCAACCGGCTGGCGAGCATTGTGGCGATGCTGGCTCCTCTGCCGGCTGCCTGGTTGCTCGATCGGCTGAAGCCCGACACGGGATTTCCACTACTCTTCGGCTTAGCCACCATTCCCGCCGTGGTGTGTTTTCTACTGATCCTGCGCCAGCCTGAGCCGCCGATGGTGCGCCAAGCTCAAACAGAGAACCCGTTTACATCGCTCAAAGCACCGTTTGCCGATCCGAACTTCCGGCGCTTTCTGGCCTTTGCGGGGATGGTCGTGGTCGGGCAGGCGCTGGCGGGGCAGTTTTTCATGGCCTGGCAGGTGGACAAAAAAGGCCTGGAGCTGCCTTATCTCTCCGTGCAGCTTCTGGGGGCTATTGCCTCCGGGGCGAGCCTGGCGACCATGCCGCTCTGGGGCTATCTGGCCGATAAGTACGGCGGTCGGCCTGTCTTGATGATCGGGAGCTGGCTGGTGCTGGTGGCACCGATCCTGTGGTGTTTTACCAATCACGGCACCGACTGGATCAACTACCCGCTGATCGTGGTGCTGAACTTTACCTCGGGCGCAGGCTGGGCTGCCGTCGGGCTGACACAGTTCAATCTCTTGCTCTCGATGACCCCCGATGACAAGCGCGGCACCTATGTGGCGGTTTTCTCGGCCTTCACGGGCGTGGTCGGAGGTATCTCGCCGATTGTGGGAGGAGCACTGATGACGGCCCTTTCTCATCTCAGTCTGCCCTTTGGCCTGAACAACTACAAGGTGATGTTCTTGCTCACCGATGTCGTGCGCGGCGCAGCGCTGGTGCTCCTTCACCAACTTAAAGTCGAAGACAGCCAGACCACGCGCTTTGTGCTGGGGCAGCTGATGGGCACAGGCACGATGGGAGGGTTTAGGCGGGCACAGAAGCTTGCCAAGACTACCGATGCGGAGGCCCGTGAAGAGACTGTGCGCGAGCTAGGGGAGCGTAAGTCGTCGCTGGCGGTGGAGGAGCTGGTCGAGGCCCTCGACGATGTGGCCCATGCCGTGCGGGGAACCGCAGCACGAGCGCTGGGGGAGATTGGAGACACGCGTGCCATTCCCGCGCTCTCGGCCAAGCTACTTGACCCCGCGGCGGCCATTGGCGAAGAAGCGGCGCACTCGCTCGGGTTTCTGGGCGACTGGTCTGCCACCCCTGCGCTCGAAGCCGCATCCCGTGGCCCCAATGCAACCGTGCGTGTGGCCGCGCTACGTGCTCTGGGCCGCCTTGCGAATCCCGCTTCCGCCCCAACACTGATCACGGCGCTCAACCCCGATCGCCCTACACGCTGTGAGGCGGCCTGCACCGCGCTCGCCGCCATCGGCGAGAACCTGCGCCCCGAAGACAGTGCCGAAGCGGAGCGACGGCTGCTGGGGCTTCTGGTACCCGACGTGGATCAGGGGATGCGTCTGGCCGCCGCCCGCGCGATTGAGAAGCTCGCTCCCGCGCTCCCCGACACGCTCTGGCCCCTTACCGTCAAGCTTGCAGAGGAGCCCGATCCCGCGGTTCTGGCCCGACTTGCTGTGGCACTCTCCCGGCTCGTGCGCGCCCATGCGCCTAGGCCCGAGACGCACTTTCCATTCTTGCTCAAGACCGCCCGACGCCTGGAGGGAAGTGGCCTCTCGTATCTCCAAGCGCTCTACGCCGCCGCCGACACGGTTCTGCCGCCGGGGACGCTCTACCCGCTGCTGGCGCTGAAGGGAATGGCCCGCGATGAGGCCCTCCACAAGCTTGTCAGTGATAAAGCGCTGCTGGAAACCTTCAGCATGGGCCACTACACCGAGCTGACAAAGCGCCTCCCCACACTAGCCCGCCACGACGACGATCCCCCGGCGGAAGAGGCGCTCCTTGCGCTCTTGATGCTGAGTCACAGTCCCCCCTAGCCCCCGCCGGACGGGGGCTAGGGGGGGAACTTATGCCAGCGCCTTCTCAATTGCGGCGAGAATGGCAGGGTCATCGGGCTTCATCATGGAGGAAAACTGCGCGATCACCGTGCCGTCTTTGCCCACCAGAAACTTGCCGAAGTTCCACTGAATATCGCCGCCCACTGGCTTGGGAAGGCTCGTTAGGTACTTGTACAGGGGGTGAATATCACTGCCCTTGACGCTGATCTTGCTAAACAGCTCAAAGCTGACCTTGTAGTTCAGGCTACAGAACTGCTTAATCTCACCCTCGGTGCCCGGCTCCTGACCGCCGAAGTTGTTAGCGGGAAAGCCTAGAATCCGAAGCCCCTTGGTCTTATACTTCTTGTTGAGCGCCTCAAGCTGCTCGTACTGCGGGGTCAGGCCGCACTTGCTGGCGACATTGACAATCAAGAGCACCTTGCCCTTGTAGCTCTTGAGCGGGGTTGCCTTGCCGTCAATGTTCTTCATCGTAAAATCATAGATTGATGCCATATCATTTCTCCTGCAGAGAAAACACTGGTGCGCTACAATAGTTCCATGATCTACGCCGAGACTTTCGAGACACGCTTTGGGGTGATGACCATTGCGGTAGCCGAGGATGGGGCCGTGGTATCGCTGGACTTTAGCGACACGATGCCCACCGGAAGCACCCACGACCCTCTCAAGACGCGGCAGGCCAAGCACCAGATTCAAGAGTGGTGCGATGGAGAGCGTACCGAGTTCGAGCTGACCCTTGCCCCTGAGGGCACTGAGTTTCAGAAGCAGGTCTGGGCCGAAGTGGCCCGCATTCCCTACGGCCGAACCCGCACCTACGGCCAGATCGCCGCCGCCGTGGGCAACAAAGACGCCGCCCGCGCGGTGGGAGCCGCCAGTGGAGCCAACCCGATCCCACTCATCGTGCCTTGCCATCGCGTGATCGCCGCCGATGGTGGCCTGGGTGGTTTCGCCTACGGCACGGGCGTAAAATCCCGCCTTCTTGCCTTCGAGAGCGAGCAGCCCAGTTTGTTTTAGTGCGAGGCTTTCCGGGTTCTCTGTCTTGTTGAGAGTATAATCCAAGCAATGATAGCGCAGCTTACGGGAAAAGTTGTTCGAGTCGCCACGCCGGTGGTCGTCCTCGACGTTAATGGGGTGGGGTACCGGGTCTCGGTGCCGCTTTCGGTGATCGAGCGCCTGCCTGCCGATGGTTCGCCGATCACTCTGGTGACCCACATGATTGTCCGCGAGGACGATCTGAGCCTCTACGGGTTCTGGGACGAGAGTGACCAGCAGGTCTTTGAGCTTCTGATCACGGTCAGCGGGGTTGGCCCCAAAGCTGCTCTAGCGCTACTCTCGGCGCTAGGCGGCGATGGTCTGGCGCGGGTGGTGAGCTCGGAGGACGTCAAGTCCATCACGAAAACACCGGGGATCGGGCCGAAGCTGGCGCAGCGGCTTGTGCTGGAGCTCAAGGACAAGCTCGCGGGTCTGGGCTTCTCCCGCCGCGTCGAGCAGCTTGCCGCGACTCACACGGTAAAAGTCCGCAGTGCCAACGACCAGCTCTTAGACGATGTCAGCTCCGCCCTCCTTAACCTAGGCTACAACAAAAACGATGCCCTCCGCGCGGCAGAGCTAGCACTCAATGAAGCCCTACAAACCGATAGCAGCCCGGCGTTTGCCACCGTGCTCCGCGCCGGGCTCAACCGACTGACGAGGTAAAAAATGCCAATCCAATCAAGTGACTTGAGAACAGCCGATAGTGGTGCGAGAGTGGCCCCGGAGCGCCTCGTTGGTGGTGGGTTTCAGGGCGGTGGCAGTGGGGGCGACGATGACGGGGAGCTCTCGCTACGGCCTAAGCGGCTGGCGGAGTACATTGGGCAGCCCAAGATCAAAGAGCGCCTCGGGCTCTCCCTCACCGCCTCGAAGATGCTGGGCCAGGTGCTGGATCACGTGCTCCTCAGTGGCCCGCCCGGACTGGGCAAGACCAGCCTTGCCAATGTTATTTCCAATGAAATTGGCGCAAATTTGAAGGCAACCAGCGGACCGGCGATCGAAAAGCCTGGAGATCTCGTTGCGATCCTCTCCAACCTCGAAGAAGGCTCGGTGCTCTTTATTGATGAGATCCACCGGCTCAATCGTCTGGCAGAGGAGTTTCTCTATCCCGCGATGGAGGACTACGAGATGGACATGATGATCGGTCAGGGGCCGTCGGCGCGTACCGTCAAGATCCAGCTCCCGCGTTTCACCCTGATCGGGGCGACCACGCGGCCTGGGCTCTTGACCAACCCGCTACGGGATCGCTTCGGAATTCACGAGACTTTCGAGTTTTATGGAACCGACGACCTCGCCAAGATCGTCACACGATCAGCAGGGATTTTGGGAGCGGTGATTGACCCGAGTGGCTCGGAGCAGATAGCCAGCCGCTCGCGAGGGACACCGCGTATTGCCAATAGACTGCTGCGCCGCGCCCGTGACTATGCTCTCGTGCGAGGCGATGGGACGATCACCGCGGAGATGGCAGATGCCGCCCTGCGAATGTACGAAGTGGATGAGCTAGGGCTTGATGAGTTTGATCGGCGGTTTTTGAGGACACTGATCGAGAAATTTGATGGTGGGCCGGCGGGGGCGGAGACCCTGGCCGCGACACTGAGAGAAGAACGCGATACTATAGAAGATGTCGTCGAGCCTTACTTGATGATGCTGGGGTTTTTGAACCGAACACCGCGTGGCCGCGTCGCAATGCGTGGGGCCTACGAGCACTTGAAGATTCCCTATGGAAAGGGGCCGGTGCTTTTTGACGTGTAGACGGAGACAATGAGCATGAACTGTCCGGGATGTAAAGCGCGCAATCCAATCGGCAATAAATTTTGTCGAGAGTGTGGCCAGAAGATTCCTCTGGAAGAGAATATTCTGGTACAAGAAGAGGCCCAGAAGGCGGAGGCAGAGCGTGCCCGCGAGCGCGCTGCCCAGCTTCTTACCCGCGCCTTCACGCTCTCTCAGCACGGCAAGCCCGCCGAGGCACTTCCCCTTGCGGAAGAGGCTGCGGAGCTTCTTCCTGAGTCTACGTCTGCGCTCACTCTCTGCTCCACTCTCTACGAGCGCCTCGGGCAAAACGATAAGGCCATCGCCATGATGGAGCGTGTCGTCGCGTCTAACCCGGACTCCACCGTGGATGCCGACAAGCTTGCACGACTGAAGCGAGGAGTCCATGTGCTTCCCAACCGCCCCACTCTTACAGAAGTGCCTGACGAAGAGTCGCCGCGCCGCTGGGTTCCGATTGTGGCGGCGGTTGTGGCAGGTGGGGTGGCGCTCTCTTTGGGAACCTTTGTGGTGGTGAAGCTGACCAGCAAAAAAGACAAGCCCCTTCCCCTTGCCATCACCGAATTGGGCACAACAAAAGCCCCCAACTTCTTTGGAGGGCAGACAGCCACGCCTGGCGGCATGATGGGTGGCCCGCTGTCCGCTCCGCAAATGCAGGCGCGTAGCGATCCGTTTGCGCCCGTCGGGAGTCGCCCTATGGGAGCTACTCCAGAGTCGCGTAGCAGCTTTAGGGAACGCTCAGATCGTCGTGAGCGCCCCGGTGGTAATAGCACTCCTGTCCTTCCCAATCCGCGTGATACACAGATCAATAGTGGGTCGGAGAGTGTGCCGCCGGTGACATTTCCAAGCTCCAGTGGTGGCCCGGTCGGAAATCAGCTTCCCCCGCTGGGAGGTGTGCAGCGCGGCCCTGACTCTATTCCCGCCGCACCACCCGCGCAAAATCCCCCTGTGAATACGAATAACAGTGGCCCCGCAGGAGATCCGCCACCTGCGGCAGATAACGCGGGCTTTATTCGGGTTCGTGAGCACAACCCAGGGACGGGATCTGGCTCTAACTCCAATGGTGAGCTACGTTCTTCCTCTTCCTCTCCGTTACAGGGAGGCGATCCTTTGCTGCGGGCACAGACCTTGCAAGTTGCAGGAAAGTACCGCGAGGCGATCACGGCATTTCGTGAAGCACTGGCGGCAGGTGCCACTGCGGGAGATGTCCAGCAAGGGATCGCTCTGTGCCACCAGCGCCTTGGGGAAAAGGCCCCGGCGCGCTCGGCCTACCAGCAGGCAATTGTGGCGTTTGAAGCGCAGGTGCGTGGAGGCCGAAGGGTCGAGCAGGCACAGCGTGGAATCTCGGTCTGTCGTGCAGCGCTTGATGTGTTAGGAAGTTAATTGAACCGACGAATTTTTTTACAAACGGGGCTCTGTCTCGCCGTGCTGCCTGTCGCTGTTGCCTCGGCTCAGGCCCGGCCTCGCGTCCTGATTTTCCCCACGACTTTGGGGCGGCTTGCTGTCGCGGCAGAGCAAAAGACCGGCATTGATGGCCTCACCGACGGGGATCGAATCAACCTTGCGGCTCGAGCAGTTCGCGAGCAGCTTGAGGCAGAAAACGTGGTCACGACGCTGCTCTACGACTCCAGTGATACGTTTTTCAAGAAGGCACTCTCGGGAGCAAAGGTCAATCTGCCCGCAGGAGCGGAGCTGGATGAAGCGGCGCGGCTGAAGCTGGGAGCTGCAGTAGGCGCGCACTATATCCTCACGGTTTACTCTCGGCTTGCGGTGGATCAGGTCGGAACCTCCACGACGGCTCCTCTGATCTCGCCCATACTGGAAGTCGAGTCCATTGAGATTAAACCAGGAGGAAAACCAGGAGGGCGCTGGCAAGATAAGATTCCGATTGCAGCAACCAGTGACGGGCTACGGCGCAGCGTCGGAGCGATCCCACCCGGGGTGGAGACATCGGCGCGGACACTGGTTCTGCGATTTTTAGGCGGGCCACTGCGCGAGTTTAGCCGTACCGCGCTCGATCCCACTCTCTTGCCACCTCCTGCAAAGCCCAAGCCCGCTGTGGTGGAAGGCCCTCCACTAGACTTTGATGCGGAAGCCACACGGATGATGGGGGAGGCGCAAGAGCAGCTCCACCGGGATCAGCCCGTCGCTGCCATTGCTTTGTTGCGCCAAGCAGTGAACTACCAGCCTCGCCGTGTTGCCCCACGCCTCCTGCTGGCGGAGGCGTACCAGAAAGCCAAGCGCTCGTCCGAGGCGACGGGGGAGATTCGGCGGGCGATGAAGCTTGCCACGGGCGCAACGCCGGAGCAGAAAAGTGACCTGACACGCTTGTTGGCGCGGGTGCTTGTGGAAGAGGGCGACCAAGAGGGCGCGACCCAGCTCTTCAATCAGCTTCTTGGTGAGAACCCTAACAACACTGAGGCGCGCTTGGGGCTGGCCGAGCTACTCTTGACCAAGGGCCAGAACGAGGCGGCGGAGATTCAGTTTCGGCTGATCCGCGACCGTGATCCTGCCAGTGTCGAGGCGGGCCAGGGGCTGGTGCGCCTTCTGAGTGCGCGAGGGGCGCTGGACGACGCGATTAAAGAGACAAAGGCAAGCCTGCCTGCGGTGCAAAATCCCATGGCCACCCTGATTTTTATCGAGTCCGCGACGGGGCTTGCGGCGCGTGCGGTGCAGAACCGAGCGGCTTGGGAAGAGAAAAAACTCAGCCGTGAGGTTTTCTTCAAAGCGACTGCCACTCAGGCGACACGGGCCAAACAGCTTGTGGACTTGCTCGGTGGCGCGGCTCCTGTCGAAACGGCCTCTGAGTCTGTTCGTCTGGCGCACAACCGTCGGGTGCTGGCTGCCAACTTACTCGCTCAGTCTTTTTCTAGCCTACAAGAGTACTTAGAAACGGGCGAAGCGGCGACCGGTGTGCGGGCGAGAACTCTGCTCAATGAGTTCTACACCGAGATGAAAGATGCGCAGAGTCCAAAAAAATAATCAAAAGTAACTAACACGCTCTTTGGGTTGTCTTGGTTTCTGTGCAACTTTTAGAATCGTTTCGTGTGGCGCTGACGGCGCTGGTGGCCAATAAGCTACGCTCTCTGCTCACCATGCTTGGCGTGATTATCGGTGTCGGGGCCGTGATCATCATGATCTCGATCATCCAGGGAGCGCGGCAAAAAGTCGTCAAAGACTTTAACGAGAACGGCAGCAACGTGGTCTTTGCCTTCTACTCCCCCAAGCGTGAGAAGCGCAATACCGGAACGTTTGAGGGCCTCACGATGGATGATGTCCAAGCCATCGAGCGTCGCGCGACGCTCATCGAGACGATTGTTCCGCGCTTAGAGGGCTCTGCCAAAGCCCTTCGTGGCAAGAAAGACTTCAGTGCCAAGGCCGTCGGCGCGACGGGGGACTATCTCTCGGTGAACTCCATCAAAGTAGACCAGGGGCGTTTCTTCTCCGGCAGTGGGCTGAATCTCAATCTAAAAGGCGCTCTGGATGCCGTGGCCGCCCAAGAGGCCAACAAGCTCCGTGTCGCACAAGGTCGAATGCTGGGCATGGATGATCAGCAGAGCTGGGCCAAGGTCTGCGTGATTGGCGACAAAGTCAAGAAAAAGCTCTTTGACGAAGGCGAAGAGGTTCTGGGCAAGGTGATCACAGTGACCATTGGGCAGGCACGTCTGCCGCTGACCGTGGTGGGAGTCCTGGAGTATAAAGGCAACAACAACTTTGGCGATGGCTCGCCCGACGACCAGATCCTCATTCCCTTTAGCACGATGCAGAAGCGCTTCACCGGCGGCAAGATTGTCGCGATGCTCTCCGCACGCTCCCGAGGTGAGGGCACGGCGGAGGCAGCGGCGGATCAGATCTTTGCGATTTTAAAAGCCCGGCACCCTGCACAGGCCCAAGACTTTATCATTGACACGCAAGAGGGGCTCCTCAAGCGCCTCGACCAAGTGCTGATGGTCTTCCAGATCGTGCTGGGTGGCGTGGGGTTTCTCTCGCTGCTCGTTGGTGGGATTGGGATCATGAACATCATGCTGGTCTCGGTGACAGAGCGCACTAAAGAGATCGGAATACGCAAGGCGGTGGGGGCAAAGCGCGCCGATATTCTCACGCAGTTTGTGACAGAGAGCATGACGGTCTCTGGGGTTGGGGGCCTGCTAGGCGTGGCCTTTGGCTACGGCATCTCCGCGCTGATTGGGTTTGCGATGAAAGACCAGCTTCCCACCTATGTGCCGCTCTGGGCCGCTGGGCTGGGCTTTGGCTTCGCCGTGGGCGTCGGGATGTTCTTTGGCATCTACCCCGCCGTCCGCGCCTCCAAGCTCGACCCGATCAACGCCCTGCGCTACGAGTGAAGCTAGCCTTTGGATTGAATTAGTTGCTTCGCAACAATGGTCTTGATGTTATTTATTGCTTCAGTTTCGCTAACATTGGTGACTTGTAGATTGGGTGATCCACTTTTTCCTCTATAGACATTTGCTCCAATATTCCAGTGTGCATTTTTAGGATCGTCTACCACTTGTCCCGCGACCGCTCGATTATCTTTTAAAAGAACCATCCCATATTTGCCATAGTTATATTCGAATTCGTCGGCATAATGATTCTCCCCCTTGATTTCGCCATCTTGGCTATACTCTAAATATCCATTTTTTATCATAAGAGTGTTGTGGATTTTAGGATCTTTCAAGAAGACGATGTAGCGATTGTTCAGTAAAGGGAAAGACAATCCTATCTTTTTATATCCAATGCCTCGTTGTTTTGAATTCCTATCCTCCCAGATCAAGGGGCCGCCGAGATGAAAAATTTTAAGAAATTTGTTATTTCCACCATCTAAAAAGGAATCTCCTTCAAGTTGAGAAGATAATTTTAGGTAAGATTCCACTTGGAATCCATAAATAACACATTGAATAGGGCCATAACTATTTCTGGGACAGTGGCGATATTGGAGGATTCCTTCATACTGTCCTATTGCAATAATATTCGAACTAAATATCAAATGTTCAAGAAGAAATGGTGCTGGTTCGAAATCCGATGAAGTTATATAATCTGCCTTAAATCTAGGATCAAAAGGGCGTTGATATTTTCTTGGTGAGGTATTCATCGTTACGTTGTTCGTTTTTGTTTGCATACATTTATCACTTTATTGTGGTTGAGGATAGACACCAGATAATACAGATTTATCGAAAGCTTGGGGTGTTTGATTTCCGGAAAAAAAGAATCCTTGTGGAGCAGGAAACATAATACTCGGTAAACTTCCAATATGGCCCAAACCAAGAGCATGACCAAGCTCATGATTCGCAACTTGACGCAAGTTATGGCGCTGTGATGCTGCAACGCCATGAAATCCATTTGTAAATGGGTTTGGATCTAAATGGTTTTCATTGAACCAAATTACTTTCCCTAAGGGGAATTGTAAATCTACCATTTGACCCCACGCAGAATCTTCAGGAGGTATTGAAACTGGAGACCAGGAAATCTGTGACAGGAGACCAACTATGGTGAATGAAATCTTTCCTGCCATAAATCAATCATATCGTGATTGGCTCGTATAATTGCTGATATAAGGTAAAGAATCATCTGAGTAAGTTAGCGGATTACTAGGGCTGACTAAGCTAATCTCAATAGGAGGAGGTATGTCTGTTAATGGTAAGGATGCTAAAGTTATCGTTATTTGTGATGTTAGATGAGCACTTGTATCCCAGGACGGTGTCCATTTTGCAAAGATAATCCCCTGTTCATAAGGAAAACCACTCGCAGATTTGATAGTGATATAACATCTTCCTGTAGAATCTGTTACTGCGCTAGTCGCCGAGAGAATAACTTTTCCCATTAGTGCTGAACCGACAGAAAAATTGACAGTTTCGCCTGATTTTGGAATAGTTGTGGATAAAGATGTAAAGGCTGTCAGGGTCATCTCTTGTATCGGATTATTATTATCTCCATTAGAGATGCCAGCCTCGTTAAGGTTTATCTCAGTTAAGAAATCAAGATAAGGAGCCGCCAATTTTACTGCGTTTTTTTTTGAAGCATAGTAGGTATTGTGAGTAAGCTTGGCGAAATTAACTTGTTACCAACAGAATAAGTGAAAAGTGTTATGGTAGGTAAAATCATGACTACGTGAAAATTCTTTCCTTGGTATCGTCCTACATCGATTCTACCTGTACCCACCCCCATCTGTTAGTGAGATATTTCACACCGAGCCGTCCGCGCCTCCAAGCTCGACCCGATCAACGCCCTGCGCTATGAGTAATCAAGCCTTTAGCGCCGTTCGCACCAGTGCGGCTTCTGCGTCGCGGCGGCGGTTCATGCCCTCGGCGATCGTGGTGCCCACCCAGATGCGCTTCATGGCCTCTAGCTGATCGGCGATGCCTTCGTAGTCTTTCTCGGTGACCAGCTCTTTGATGGCCCGCATCTCTTTGCGCCGCTCGCCAACCAGCGACGTCCCCCGGTTAAAGACCAGCGAGAGCATCGCGCCTCGGGCATTGGGGTGGAGTTTTTCGACACCCGGA
The DNA here is from genome assembly GCF_964826245.1 of Armatimonas sp. Taxonomy (NCBI): domain Bacteria; kingdom Bacillati; phylum Armatimonadota; class Armatimonadia; order Armatimonadales; family Armatimonadaceae; genus Armatimonas; species Armatimonas sp. The sequence continues at coordinate 11,980 of NZ_CBAYMC010000020.1, forward strand.
AAGGCGAGCTTGGCCTTGCGCCAGAACGTCGAGATCGTCGTGTTTTTAAAGACCGCGAGAGCATCGTCCCAGTCAATGACGATATCTTTTACGCCCGCAATGGCTTTTTCGGCATCTTTGCCTCTCTTGCCCGCGCAGGCGATCAGGCGCTTGAGGGCTTTAGGCGTGAGGTAGTCTTCCCAGTCCGCCTGGATCTGCGCTGCGTCGTAGTAGCCTAGGTCATAGCCGACGCCAATCGTGACCCCGGAGGCCTCACCGGGCCAGGTGGGGGACTTGAGCAGCTTCTCGTAGTAGGTCTTGCCGCCGCCCACTTCGAACTGCAAGATCAGCTTAAGAGACGCGCTGCTAAGGGCCATCGGTGTCGGCTCCATTGGCTCCCGATGGGTCGGCGATCTCTAGCGAGTAGTCCTCTTCTTTGGCACGGGAGCTGACATCAATGGTGCGCCGAATCAGCTCCTGATGGATATTCACGTCCTCTCGGCTGGTCTGCGCCACGGTAGCGACACTGGCCTGCGTGCGCCAGTCCACGAAGCTCTGCCCAATCGTGTAGGCTCCGACCAGGCTCCCTAGAAACGTGATCACCATCGTGGAGAGTGAGACCACGTGCGGCGCAATCTCCGGCTTCATCACACAGACCGTGATTCCGGTGCCGTAGGTCGCCATCACGGACACCAGCCCAATCAGCGCCATCGTCCATTTTTTACTCTGAAGCGCGGGCTTTTCGGAGCTCTCCCGGAGCTGCGAGAGTGCCTCGTCTTCGTTCATATCGCATACTCTTTCATGGTCGCTAGATCTGCCCACTCCAGCGCCAGCTCATTGGTCGCCTCCAGCACAAGCTTGGGCGCAAAGCCCGCCTGGTAGGCCTCGATCCAGCGTCCCATGCACAAGCACCACCGATCCCCCGGCTTCAGGCCAGGGAAGCCCCACTCTTCTCGTGGCGTGCTGAGATCGTTGCCTGCGCCTTTCGAGAACGCCAGAAACTCTGCCGTCATCACGGCGCAGACCAGGTGCAAGCCCTGATCCTGACCGCCTGTGTTGCAGCAGCCGTCGCGGTAGAAGCCCGTCAGGGGCTCATGGGAGCAAGGGACGAGCGGATCGCCTAAAACATTTCGTGCCATACCGACTAATTTACCTGGTTTTTGCCAGATAGCGTACTGCTGTGCCACAGAAGTCTGAGAAGAGCCCATCCACTTTGGCTTCCGAAAAGAGTTTTCCAAGAAGCTCTTCCCTAGACTTGACATACAGGCCGCTGTAGCGCAGGGAACTCCGTGCCATCGTCGCCTTTCACCACGCTATCGAGCAGCATGATGAGGCGGCCTTTCCAGCCAAGTTCCGTGCGTAGGCGCTTGACTTCGCTAGGGGGGAACTTGGTGGCAACATCGCTAATCGTGTCTTTGTGAATGTCATGGAGCTCGATAAAGTCGGCACCAAGCGCATGGGCCATCGCTTTGGCTTCTAGCGTGTGCTCGGGCAGGGAGCCGCTGGCACCACGATGCGCAATCACAAGAGGGGAGGTTACGTGAGGTTTCATCTTTCTCCTAGCCTATCGCAGTCATAATCCGAGATTGTTAAGTACAATAGAGACTACGATGAAGAACCAACTTTCTGAGGCACAGCTTGCCTCCTATCGGGAAAATGGCTTCCTGGTGATCGAGAACTTTCTCGATGCCAAAGAGCTGGCTCACTGGCAGCACACGACCCAAGAGGCGGTGGATCAGCGCCTCGCGATGACGGCGGAGGGGGTGAATAGCACAGGGACAAATCGCATTCTCTCCAACCAGCAGAACCCGGATAGCTACTACGCCCAAGTTTTCACGCAGTGCATCAAGCTCCTCGAAACCCACGAGGGCATGAAAGAGCTGATGCTAGACCCGCGCCTTGGGGAGCTGGCGGCGACGCTTGCGGGAATCGACGGCATCCGTATCTGGCACGATCAGGCGCTCTTCAAGCCGCCGTTTGGCAACCCGACCGGCTGGCACCTCGACAACCCGTACTGGAGCTTCTCCACCCGCGACACGCTCTCGCTCTGGGTGGCGCTCGACGATGCGACCCTGGGCAATGGCTGCATGTGGTACATCCCCGGCTCGCACAAAACTGCCACTTGGGAGAATGCAGGCATTGGGCAGAATATGTCGGACTTGTTCAAGGTCTACCCCGAGTGGCGCGAGATCGAGCCCGTGGCCTGTCCCTGTCCGGCGGGCTCTGCGGTCTTTCACAATGGGCTAACCGCACACGGGGCGGGGGCGAACATGACCAACAAGCCCCGCCGCGCGATGACCTGCGGCTACATGCCCGAGGGCGCGACGTTTAATGGGACACAGAACATCCTCCCCGACGACTATTTTCAGAGCTTGAAGATCGGGGATGTTCTGGAGAGCGACACGCTCAATCCGCTCGTCTGGAAGAAGGCTGTCCACTAGCGGCTCATGCTTTTCACAGACTCCACGCCGATCCTTAGCAACGGTGACGCGCTCCGGGAGCGCGCCGCCACTGAGGGCTATCTGTTCTTCCGGGGCTTGCTTCCTGCCGAGGCGATTCTCCCCGTCCGTACGGGTCTTCTCAATGTCGTCCGTCAGCACGGCTGGCTCGCTCAGGACGAGGGAGAGGCTACAGGGATGCTGGATGTAGCAGCCCTTGCTGCTGTGCCAGAGTCAGCAATGCGCACCGATATTGGGGTCTCTGCTGCCGCTTACAACGATGTCCAAAAGCTCGAAAGCGTTCATGCCTTGCCGCATCATCCCAAGCTCCTCGCGCTCTACAAGACGCTCTTCGCCGACGAAGTGCTGGTGCATGCCCGGCATATTATCCGCATGATCTCCCCGCACCCCGCCGTCTTTCCCACCCCGCCGCACCAGGACTTCCCGCTGATCCAAGGCACGCAAAATACCTGGACCTGCTGGTTTCCCCTCGGGGATTGCCCACGCGAGCTGGGCTCACTGAAAGTGCTGCGCGGCTCGCACAAGCTGGGCTACCTGCCGCTGAAGCCTGCCAAGGGCGCGGGAGCTATCGCCATTCAAACCTGCCCTTGGGAAGAACACGAAGACGACTGGATCGAGGGGGACTTCGCTCTGGGGGATGTGCTGACGTTTCCCGCCTTCACGGTCCACAAAGCCCTCCCCAGCCAGTTCGCCAATCGTATCCGCCTCTCGTTCGATGTGCGCTATCAGCCCCTCTCCGAGCCGGTGGAAGAGAAGTCGCTGCTGCCACACTGCGGCCTGACCTGGGAGCAAGTCTACGAAAACTGGCACTCCGATGAGCTCCAGTACTACTGGCGCAGGCTCCCACTCACCTACTCGGGCTGGAACCCCAAGCTCCTCCAGCCCGAGCGACGAATATGCTAGAATAGGCACATGGATCCACGACGTGAGGCCGCGCTGATTGAGACGCGCCGCCAGCTTTTCTCGAACGCCGCCCGAACGGGCCTAGGAACCGCAGCGCTTGCAAGTCTAGAGAGCAAGGGGGCCCTCAAGGCGCTGCACCACCCGGCCAAGGTCAAGCGGGTGATCTATCTCTTCCAGAGCGGTGCGCCGTCGCACTTGGACTTGTTTGACCCCAAGCCGGGGCTGGAGAAGCGCTTCGACGAAGACCTGCCCGATGCGATCCGCCAGGGGCAGCGCATCACGGGGATGACCAGCGGGCAGAAGCGCCTGCCGGTGGCACCGTCGATGTTTAAGTTCCAAAAGTACGGCAAGAGCGGGATGGAGCTCTCGGAGCTGCTGCCACACACGTCCAAGATCGCTGATGAGCTGTGTTTGGTTCGCTCGATGCACACCGATGCGATCAACCATGACCCGGCGATTACGTTTATCCAGACGGGCTCGCAGCAGCCAGGCCGCCCGAGCATGGGCGCGTGGCTAAGCTACGGCCTCGGGTCAGAAAATAGTGAGCTTCCGGCGTTCTTGGTGCTGCTCTCGCTGGCGTCGAGTGGGGCCAACGACCAGCCGCTCTTTGGCCGACTCTGGGGCAGCGGGTTTCTCCCCAGTATTCACCAAGGGGTCAAGCTGCGCTCGGTGGGGGATCCGGTTCTGCACCTCAACGACCCAGCGGGGTTCTCGCGCGATGACCGGCGGCGGATGCTGGATGGGCTGGAGAAGCTCAATGCCATGCAGTCTGCACGTGTCCACGACCCGGAGATCGTCACCCGGATCGCGCAGTACGAGATGGCCTACAAGATGCAGGCATCGGTGCCGGACCTGATGGACCTGTCGAAAGAGTCGCCCACGACCTTTGAGCGCTACGGGCCGGAGAGCCGCAAGCCGGGGACGTTTGCCGCCAACTGCCTGCTGGCGCGGCGCTTAGCGGAGCGGGGCGTGCGCTTTATCCAGCTCTATCATCGTGGCTGGGACCAGCACGGGGGCCTGCCTGGCGCGATTCGGAGCCAGTGCAAAGACACCGATCAGCCGTCGGCGGCGCTGGTGATGGACTTGAAAGAGCGGGGCTTATTAGACGACACGCTGGTGATCTGGGGCGGGGAGTTTGGGCGCACGGTCTACTGCCAGGGTGAGCTCAAGCGCGATAACTACGGACGCGACCACCACGGACGGGCCTTCTCGCTCTGGATGACCGGCGGCGGTATCAAGAAAGGGATCGTCCACGGGGCTACGGATGACTACGGCTACAACATCACCCAAGATCCTGTGCCCGTCCACGACCTTAACGCCACAATTCTCCACCTGCTTGGGATTGACCACACCCGCCTGACCTACCGCTACCAGGGCCGCGATTTCCGCCTGACCGATGTGGAGGGCAATGTTGTCAAGAAGATTCTGGCTTAAACGCTTTTTCCATGCCTAGGGAGGCCTGTGGTACGATAATGACGATATGACACGTTCGGCGGGTAAGAATACCCTGACGGTTATGGCCCTTGTCCTGCTCTCTCGCGTCCTGGGAGTTGTTCGAGACATGGTGATCAACCAGGTTTTCGGACAGAACCAGATCACCGATATCTACACAGCGGCGTTTCGCATCCCCGATATCTTGCAGTATTTAGTTGCGGGGGGAGCCCTCGCGACGGTATTTGTTCCCGTTTTCACGGAGTACTGGACCACAGGCAAGCAGCGGGATGCCTGGAAAGTCTTCGGAACCGTGATGAGCATCGTGGCCTGTGTCGCGCTTGCCTTGGTGGTTGTGATGGAGGTTCTTGCTGCCCCCCTAGCGCGCTTTATGAATCCTGGAATTGGGCTGCCCCACCAGATAAAAGTAAGCTTCTGGGATGCCTGGCGGGTACTGCTCCATCCTGAGAATGCTCCTCCCTCGCAGCAAGCGGCCTGGACCGAAATTGCGCGACTCTCTCGTATCCTCCTGCCGGCGCAGTGGTTCTTTTTTGCGGGAGGGCTGATGATGGGGACACTCAATGCCCGCAAGCGCTTTCTCATTCCGAACCTGGGGCCGATTGCCTACAATGGCATGATTATTCTGGGCGGGCTTACCCAAGTGTTTGTCGCTCCAAAGCTTCGTAGCATTGATGCAATGTGCTGGGGAGCATTGATAGGGGCCATTCTGGGGCCTTTCCTCTTGCAGCTCTGGGAGCTCAAGCGCTCGGGGGCGAAGTTCCAGTTTAACTTTGACACAAGCCATCCTGGTGTGCGTAAAGTAGGAAAGCTGATGCTCCCAGCCCTTCTAGGCCTCTCGCTCTCACAGCTCGGATTCTGGATTACGGGCTCTTTTGCATCGGGGGAAGGGACACTGTCTGCCCTTCGTAATGCCTATAACCTAACCCAAGCACCCATTGGAATCTTCGCGCAAGCATCGGCCATGGTGATCTTTCCCACGATTGCTGCCCTCGCTGCCAGTGGCAATATGAAAGAGTTTCGGAAAGAAATTCACTTTGGGATCCGCCAGATTCTCTTTCTCACCCTGCCGGCCTCGCTGCTGATGGCGGTTTTAGCCGAGCCGATCATTGCCGCGATCTACTTCAAAGGGCGCTTTATGGAAGACGCGGGTGGTGTGTTTACCACTACCAACTTGCTTGCCTCCGCGACGGCACTACGGATGTACTCGCTGGGGACATTTGCTTGGAGCGCACAAGCGGTTCTCGCACGTGGGTTCTATGCGAAGCAGAATAGCAAGACCCCGGTGATTATCACCACCAGCATGGTGTTCTTATTTACGGCGCTCTGTGCGGTGCTTCCGGGAATCGGCGGGCTTGGCTTTCGTGGCCTTGCACTGGCCCTCTCGATTGCGGGCACCTTAAACATGGTCATCTTCTACTACACGCTGCAGATCTATGTGGGGGGCCTTAACCTGAAGGGCCTGCTTCGTGCGGCGCTGAAGATCACCCTCTCCGCTCTCCTTGCCAGCGGCGTGGCAGGGCTCTTCCTGCGCCTTTTCTGGCACCTTCCCACGGAGGCGACCAAGGACAGTGCTCGTTTCCACGGCACGGGAGTCTTTCTGCTGGCAAGCGTGGCGGCGCTGGCGGTCTATATCGTGGCGTGCACTCTGCTTCGTGTCCCAGAGCTTGGTAAGGTCCGGGACATGTTCCGCCGCAAGTCCGCTACTTCCGATGTTGTGGTGGAAGAAACGCATTCACAAACGCCTCAGGAGTGACCCAGCGGGTGTGGTAGTTGGCAAAGTCTTCGGGGTGTTTTTGGTAGGCGGGGTCGTCGGTGAGGTTATTGTAGCTGACGGGGTAGTCCTTGAGCGCATGAAGCGGGTACGGCCCGACCGTCTTGCCAAATGTCGTGTTGATATTGCCGTCTTTCTCCCAGCCGTCGCTGATGACCACAAAATCACGCTTCTTGCCCGCCTCCGGGGCGCTTGAGGCAGGGAACTTGAAGAGGATCTCGTCGCCCGCGTTGAGAATGGCGTAGCGGTCGTCCACTCCCGTGAGCAGTGCTTTCACGTCCCCGAAGCGGGTCACAAAGCCCGTCAGATCGCGCCAGCGTGGTGTCTCTCCGCCTAGCTCGGCGTAAGAGACGGGCAGCTCGGGCGAGGAGGCATCTACCGCCTTGACAACCGAGAAGCCCCGGTAGCGTAGCTGAGCGCTGTCGAGGGGCAAGCGCTGGATCTTGAGCACACTGTCGGGGCGTGCCTCCGCCCACTGGAGCTGATCCCAGAACACCTCTAAGTTGGTACGCAGGCGCACGCGCCGGGGTGAGCCAGCGGGGAAGATATCGTCGAGCCGCAGCACGATGGTCTTGAGCTTGCCCGCCGGAAAACCTAGAGCATCGCGCTTCTTGCTCCAGCCGTCTTTACTCTTTCCATCCGGTGTCCAGAGTGAGAGCCCCTGCGGCGGCCCTTGTGACTTGTCTTGGCTCATGGCGACATTGAGCGACGTGTTGGTGGGATGGAGCCAGCCGTGGGCGATTAAGTAGAGCGGCGTGTTTCGGGGCGCACTCTCGGGCAGCGCCAGCTCGACCCAGTGGTCGCCGGCAATTCCTTGGTACTTGCCCCGTCCAAAGTCATCCAGATAGCGCGTGTCTCTCTGAGCGACCGTGTCGCGGACATCCTGGCCTTTCCAGCCGCGCACCTCACCAAATGCCTGCGTCGGACCCGTCGGAATCACTTTTAAGAGCGGCCCCTGGGTTGGGTTGAAGCGCTCGTCGACAAAGATCTCGGTGTTCTCGGGGTGGTCCACGGTCATGAGGGAGAGCTGGTCGAAGTAGTGCGTCTCATTGAGCTCGGCGGTAATCGAGAGCTCGTAGAAGCCGTTCTTGGCCGCGAGCTGATCGCCGCGCACCTTCACCCAGTCCTCGGTCTGGGTCGCACCGGCTGTGTCCTGGGCATTGATTTTTAGACCCAGCGGGGAGCGCCAGATGCAGTCGGTGACAAAGACGAACTCCTTGCCGTTCCAGGTATACAGAAACGGGCACGAGCCCCCTAGCGCCTGATCCGCGACAAGTGGCTCTCCGGCCTTCAGCTCTTTATCGCCGCGAAAGGTGCTCTGGCTGCGCCCGTTGGGCCAGGCCATGCGAACCGCATCGGGGATTTCGTAGGTGCCTAGCCCCAGGTGCATCTGCGGTCCGGTGACAGCGAGCTTCTGGTAGAGTAGTCCGGCGCGTACTTCAAACGAGCCGCCTAAACAAAACGTGTTGATTTTATCGGCGGGGTTGTCTGGGGAGTCGGCCTTGAGCGTGACGGTGAGGGACTTGTATTTTTCCTTGCCAGATGCCAGGCTCTGGACGGGCTTACTGTTGGCTGTTCCCACGACGTCCAGCAGGCCATCGCCATCTAGATCCGCGATGCTCGTGACCGCAAGGGGAGTGGCAATCGGCTCCTTGGCGAACTTCCCTGGCCCATCGCTGAGCCAGACCTCGCTCTCCTTCTTGCCTGCAATCAGAAGATCCACGGCGCCATTGTTGTCCAAGTCCGCCGCGAAAATGCGCTGCGGATCGGTGAGCTTGGCGGAGACTAGGGGGACGGCCTGGTTGTTGCCCGCCAGCGCCACGACTTGTCCGCTCTTTTCCAGAATGATCAGGTCGAGCTTGGCATCGCCGCTTGCCTCCGCCACGGTGAGCGCGACGGCATTTTCTCCGCCGCTGCTCGTGTCGCGCTTGAAGGCTCCCGAGCGCTCGTTGGTGTAGCGGATCAGCTTGCCGTTGGCATCAATAAACGCGGGATCGGTATCGCCGTCTTCGTCGAAGTCTGCCCAGGCAAAGGCACGAATGGGGCAGGCGACATCGTTGAACTTCGGGGGCGTCACGGTAAACGTCCGGTCGCCATTGTTCTGGAGTACGTACGGCTTGCCCGATGGCGGAGAGACGATCAGATCCAAGTCCCCATCGGTCTCGATATCCGCCGCCCAGACACCCGTGCATGGCCCCGCAGGAAGCTTGGTGGCCAGCAGCTTGCCGTTTTCGTAGAGCTTCAGTCCCCCTGGCCCTGCCGCCGCCAGCTCTAGCTTGTAGTCTTTATTCTGATCATCTGGGTGTTTTGCACCGACCTTGTTTTCATCTGCCCAGGTGCCCTTGATGTCATCAACGTCAAAGGGCGCAACAGAGACAGCTCCCTCTGGTAGCACCACCACCACAGGCTTACTCTCCGCACCCAGCGCCAGCGCGAGCGTGCCTGGTGCACTTGTCGGTGCCGCGTAGCTCAAGCCCGAGTCTGGCTTTGCAGGAGTGGCGGGCGGCGCGGGGAGCTTGAGAAGGTACTGAAGCGCATCGCCGGGAGCCTTGGAGTTGTTCACCAGCTCACTCAGGCCGGCCTGGTAGTCGAGGCTCGGCTTGACGATATTTTCAAGCTGTGCCAGCTCTCGGACTTGCTCTAGCCCAGACTTGGACTTGGCCACGGCGAGCTTTGCCTGCGCGGCTGCACTCCAGCGGCTCTTGCGTGCCTCCAGTGACACAAGCAAAGGGGCGAGAGCCGCTGCCTCATTGCTCCGGGCGAGTGTCTGGGCCAGCAAGAGCTGCGCGGCGAGGTTATCCGGGCTGGCAGCCAGAATCCCCTCCAGTGCTTTCTTGCGCTGCGCCTCGCCATCGGCTCCGGAGAGCTGCTTGCCTAGCTCCGCGATTTGGTAGAGCGCCTTGAGGTTTTTAGGGTCTCTGGCCACGGCTCGCTGGTAGGCCGCCAGCGCCTCGGCGTACTTGCCCTGCTTGCCCAGGATCAGCCCCTCAATGGCCGCGATATCGGGATCATCGGGGGCGTTTTGCTTGGCCTTGGCAAGAAACTCGGCGGCCTTGTCGAGCTGGTTTTTGCGGGTGTAGGTCAGGGCTAGATTTGCTGCAATGGCGGGCTCGTCGGGGGCCAGCTCGTAGGCTTTGGTGAGGGTTGGCAGAGGATGGTTGTCCTCGCCGGTCTGGAGCGCGAGTGTCCCGATATAGAACTGCGAGATCGCCTCTGCGGGGTCTTTCGCTCCCCCCGAGCAGCTCGAACCAAGGCAGCCGACCAGCAGCACAGAGAGAACCGAAAAAGAAAAAGAGGATCGCTTCACAAGAGCCTATACGGCCCCGGCAAAGCGAATTCCTCCCTTTCAAGCCCTTACGCCTCTATGGTAACAGCTTCGGCGGTCAGAACTACGGCTTCACCGGGCTTGAGCACGACGAAAGCGGTTTGGTCTACGCAAGAAACCGCTACTACTCGCCGGGCTTGGGACGCTTCATCAGCGAAGACCCGATTGGCTTTGGCGGTGGCAGCAACTTCTACGCCTACTGCGGCAACGACCCCATTAACTTCACCGATCCACTCGGACTGATGGCAATGGGGCTTTATGGTGGGGGCGGATTTTGGATCGGTGGCACTGCTGACAACCCTACCCTTGCCTTTGGTGGCCCTACAAGCACGCCCGCCGCTCCGTATCGTTGCTCACGCGCTGAAGTGGACGAGAGTAGCCCCGCCTTCGACGGTGGCTTCGTGAGTATGCGGAGCCAGCACGAGGGTATGGACGGCAAGAGTGCACGCTCTCGCTGGGCGCACCGTGCCATAGAACAAGTGCGTGACCAATACTGTGGTGCCGCTTTTAGCTTTGCGACTGCTGGATTGGGTATGATGGCAGTAGAAACTGCCGAAGGTATGATGGCGGCAAAAGGAGTCGCTACTAGTGCTGCTGGTGCTAATAAACCCTTTGCCCTTGGGATTAGAGAAGGACTTGATGAATTTGCGGTTGCACGTGGTGCTGATACTTGGAAAAATCTTCCTGATGTAGTAAATTGGAAAAATGGAGTATGGCAAAAGCTCGCTGATCCAAATACACAAGTGCATTTTAATCTTGATGGCGTTCAGATTTGGCAGGGGATTCAGCGTGCTGCATCGGGTCGTGGTGGTGCAACCGATTGGGAATTATTGACTATCCGAGAAAATTCTTCTTTCTGGAACTCCCTAACGTTCTGGGAGAATGGAATCACTGTACCTAACCCATTTCAGTAGAATTAAGGAATCTTTTTATGAATAAAAATCTTCAAGGGCGAATATTTCAGTTTTGGAAGTATACAGTCAGTCATGGAATGGCTTTGTTTAGAAGTCCTTCTGATAATTTACATAATAATAATATTGATATATACTGTATAGATATTGAATATTTAGAAGTTAGTCGTTTTTTAGGTAATATTAATATTGAATATCCCAGTGATTTAGATATATTACGTTTGTCTAATATAACTGGAAAAGAATTAACTAGTGATAATATTCTTATTATGCGTAATGATAGTCATTCATTTGCAGTAGTAGCATCTGGTTTTCACATAGAAGAAAATAATTTGGATATTTTTGATGCGAAATTTTAAAATAAAAGTCATATTCAGAAAAATTAATCGGAATTAAAAATGGCATTACTTTCTTGGTTTAGATTTTTTACCTTTGGTCTAGCGTTCCATTTTTGGAGTATTCAGGAAATACGAGCGGGAGAGATACCGCAGCAGAGTGGACTCGTTGAAAAAATTGAGCGTGCGGGCCTTCCCACGCAGCGCTATGGTTACAATTTCGATGGCTCGCTCCAGTACTCTCTTGTTGACCCTGGTATCACCACAAATCACAGTCCTTCCCGACGTGTGGAGTATTCTTATACGCCCCGTGGTGAGTTCTTCCATGCAAGCTGGGGAGCCGGGACATTAACAGGTTACATTGGGCTTCCCGTGGGCAGCAGCTCGGAGTATCGCTACGACGAGGCGGGGCGTGTCCGTCAGGTCAAAGATGCCCGTGGTGAGATTTTCAATGTTGATCTGAACGTCATGGATCAGCCAACCAAGGTCATGCATGTTCCCAATATTGCCAATGGGGGCTCTGGTCAGACTCTCACCCTTGCGGAATACGACTACGACAATGAGGGCAGAACCAAGCAGTTTAAGAATGGGCGTGGCTATAGCTGGTGGTTTGGCTACGACAAGATGGATCGCCTTAACCGCGTTGAGAATCCTCTTGCTCAGGTTTCTACATCGAACTGGGGCTTCAATGGGGAGCTGAAATCAGCGGCGGATGCTTTAGGGCAGTCTATTGTCAACACGTATCTTTCTGGCGACCGCATTGCCTCTACGACTTACAAGAACCCGCAGGGAGTCGGGGTTTCGTCTACGCTGTATGACTACGACCCGCAAATAAAGTACCAGCTCAACGGCATCAGCGACCTGCCGCCTGGTGCTCTGGTTCCGCAGCTCTACGCTTTTACCTACGACAGCTTCCACCGTCTACGCAACACGGTCACGCCACTAGGAAGCCAGTATGTCGCGCAGTTCGATGCGCTAGATCGGGTCAAGCAGGTTGTCGAGAATGCGGGGACTGCCAGCGCCGAAACCACGACCTATAACTACGACAGCCTCGGCAGGATGTTCAAAAGCGAGAACTCCGTCTCCGGCGACACGACCGCTAACTTCACCGTCTTTGGCGAGACGAGAAGCGTCTACCATCCCAACGGCCTTGTGGATGTGATGAACTACGATGCGGTTGGCCGCGTTGCCTCTAGCGAGACTAAGCTTAATGGCGTGTCTGTCTATGGCCGCAAGTACACGTTTAACTCCGTGGGCAAGCTGACCCAGGAGAAGACGCTTGACGACATGGAGGTGACGGCAAGTTATTCCTACGACAGCCTAGGCCGACTCAAAACCGTTGCTCGTGGCGGTCATGACTACAGCTACGGCTATGACCTTGCTAACAACCGCACGTCGGAGAGCGTTGATGGGGTAAACCGCAGCTTTGCTTACAACTGGGCCAACCGGCTGACGGGTACTGCGGGGGCGGGTGGTGGTGGGATTCTTTCCGCCTCACACGATGCCAACGGAAACATGACCCAGCTTGGCTCGGACACGCTCACTTGGAACATCCGTGGTCAGCTTGACTCCATTACCTCGGGCGGTCAAACCAGCACGTTCGGCTACGATCTTTACAACCGAAGAATCAGCAAGAGTGTGAGCGGCAGTTCTCCTCGCTCTTACAAATGGTCTGGCTGGTCGGGGCGTGGTGGAAGTGGCAACGGCCTGTTCGCCAAGACCAACGGTTTAGACGACCACACGAATCTTGGCGGCAACGCCGTCATCACCGACCACATCGGTAGCATCGTCGCCTTACTGAATAACGCCGGTCAAGTGGCCCAGCTCAACAGCTTCGATCCGTTCGGCAAGGTCAACTCCTCGCAGAACCTCAACAGCTTCGGCGGTCAGAACTACGGCTTCACGGGCTTGGAGCACGACGAAAGCGGCCTTGTCTACGCCCGCAACCGCTACTACTCGCCGGGGTTAGGACGTTTCATCAGCGAAGACCCGATTGGCTTTGGCGGCGGCAGCAACTTCTTCGCCTACTGCGGAAACGATCCCATTAACTTCACCGATCCACTCGGACTCTTCAAGATGTCTATTTCTGGATTCGGTGACTGCGACTTTACATTAGGAGGGCTTGGTGATGGTCTTGCAACTAGTGGTGTTGCTGCACTCGATGGTTGCTTAGGTTTGATTAACCCTGGAGCTGAATGTGCAGGCTCTCCCGGCGCGACGATCTACAATGCTTGGCGTGATGCCACCGCACCTTGGTTTGGCAGCTATCGTTGCCAACCGGGGTATAAAGAAGCGAAAGCCCTCTGGCCAATGGGAGTTGCCGGTCTGGCTGGAGGATTGTCTAAGGGGGCTGGTGGAGCAGCAGCGGCAGCGGAGGGTGGTGGCGGTTTACTCGGAGAAGGGATGGCAGCGGAGAGGGCGGCGGCGGAAGTTGGGGCAATTTCAAAGAGCCCTCGTAAAATGGTACCGACGGGGAAAATAGCACTAGCTGAACCTCCTGAGTTAGACTTTTCTACAATGACTAGAAAAGAAAAAGAGGCATGGATGAAATTCAGCTTGGATATAAAAGAAAATGGTATAAAAACACCTTTAGATGTGATCGAGGATACCAATGGGACTTATTGGGTGCTTGATGGAAATCACCGTGGACAAGCAGCAATATGGCAAAGGCATCCAGAAGTGCCTGTAGTTGAAAGAGAACTTCCATTTTTAAGCTATAGACATTGGGGGGATGTTCATACTACTTTTAACCCTGATGGTACTATGAGGTTTTAAAAATGAATACAATATTGCTTAAAATCGTAAAATACTTTGAAGAAGATGCTGCTAACGCCCTGTCTGCATTCAAAGAAAAAACAAGGATTGGTAATATTTTAGAATGGCGTAGTAGCGGATTGTACAGAAGAGGATTTCTTGATGGTTATCCTGTGATTGATTACAAATTTCATGGAAATGGTATTTTTCTATGTATAGAAGGAAAAGAAATTGATTTTAATTTTGGATATTTCGGTATTTCTGGAGGTTTTGATAGCTTTAATCTATTAGAATATATTGATAAAAATCATAAAGAATTGAAAAAAGATATTGATATTGATTATTTAGATTTTTATATACAAGAGGCGATAGATGATGACGAGATAGGAAAATATTTGACTGCGTTTCAGGACGATCTCTTATATAGAAAAGAGTATTTAGATAATGAATTAGTAAAATTAAACATCAAATTATGATGTCTTCTAGGTTTCTTACGTTTTTTCTTTTTGCACATATTAGCTCTGTTTGGGGCTTCAATGGGGAGCTAAAATCAGCGGCGGATGCTCTGGGGCAGTCTATTGTCAACACGTATCTTTCTGGCGACCGCATTGCCTCTACAACTTACAAGAACCCGCAGGGAGTCGGGGTTTCGTCTACGCTGTATGACTACGACCCACTGATAAAGTACCAGCTCAACGGCATCAGCGACCTGCCGCCTGGCGCTCTGGTTCCGCAGCTCTACGCTTTTACCTATGACAGCTTCCACCGTCTACGCAACACGGTCACGCCGCTGGGGAGTCAGTATGTCGCGCAGTTCGATGCGCTGGATCGTGTCAAGCAGGTGGTCGAGAATGCGGGGACTGCCAGCGCCGAAACCACGACTTACAACTACGACAGCCTCGGCAGGATGTTCAAAAGCGAGAACTCCGTCTCCGGCGACACGACCGCTAACGTCACCGTCTTTGGCGAGACGAGAAGCGTCTACCATCCCAACGGCCTTGTGGATGTGATGAACTACGATGCGGTTGGCCGCGTTGCCTCTAGCGAGACTAAGCTTAATGGCGTGTCTGTCTATGGCCG